>DASTHR010000435.1:0-2131 GCA_035718105.1 Burkholderiales bacterium | reverse complement strand
TGTTCCAGCAGGTGTCGCTGGTGTCGCCGCTGGCCAACGCCTTCGCGATTCCGCTGGTGAGCCTGGTGGTGGTGCCCCTGACCCTGATTGCCATCGTCATCCCGCTGGACACCCTGCTTGCCTTGGCTTACGCGGTGCTGGCCGCCTGCATGTGGACGCTGGATTGGCTGGCGCGGCTGCCCGAGGCGACCTGGACCCAGCACGCGCCGCCGTCCTGGGCGGTGGTGGCGTCGGTGGCGGGCGTGGCCTGGCTGCTGCTGCCCAGGGGTTTTCCCGCGCGCTGGATCGGCGCGTTCGGCTTCGCGCCGCTGATTTTCAGCGTCCCGGCGGCGCCGCCGCCCGGTGGATTCTGGGTCACGGTGCTGGACGTGGGTCAGGGACTTGCGGCGGTGGTGCGCACCCGGCACCACGCCCTGCTCTACGACGCGGGGCCGGCGTTTTCGCCGGGCTCCGACGCCGGAAACCGCGTGATCGTGCCCTACCTGCGCGGGGAGGGCATCCGCGCGCTGGACGGCCTGGTGCTGTCCCACGACGACGCCGACCATCACGGCGGGGCGCTCTCGCTGCTGGAGGCGGTGCCGGCGCGGTGGCTGCTCACCTCGCTGCCCGCGGGCCATTCCCTGTTGGCTGCGGGGCCGCGACCCATTGCCTGCCAGTCGGGTCAGGGCTGGGAGTGGGACGGCGTGCGCTTCGAGGTGCTGGCGCCACCGGCGGAGAGCTACGCCAATCCGAAGGTGGGCGACAACTCGCGCAGTTGTGTGCTGCGGATTTCGTCCCCCCACGGAAGCGCATTGCTCACCGGGGACATCGAGCGCAAGGCGGAGGCGGAACTGGCGGCGCGTCTGGGATGGGGGCTGCGCTCGGCGCTGGTGGTGGCGCCCCATCACGGCAGCGCCGGCGGTTCCAGTCCCCCCTTCGTCGCCGCCGCCGCGCCCGATGCGGTGGTGTTCACCGCCGGCTACCGCAATGGGTTCGGCCATCCCCGGGCGGAGGTGGTGCAGCGTTACCGGGCCGAGGGCAGCGCCGTGCATCGCAGCGATGCTCATGGCGCGGTGGCCTTTTTCTTTGACGCCAGCGGGCGGCCGCCTGAGCGCTGGCGCGAGGCCCGGCGCCGTTACTGGCAGACCGAGGTCATCGTTCCGGACGGGCAAGGCAACGCCGAGCCGGACTCGGGCGGGCCGTCCCAGGCCCCACGATAAACGCCGTTTCCGCTGCTCCGACCCGTCCTGCCTGTAGACCGTGGAGGCAGACGCCTGGAAGACACCCGATGGTTTTCGAAGCCATCGGATCGGCGCCGCCAACGGCACCCCGGGGTTTCCGTCGTCGCCAAGGGCTGATGGGGACGGCTCAGCAGAGCCGCCCGCGCAGGTAGGCGGTGATATCCTCGAGGGTGAACAGCTTGCGGTAGTCCGCCTCGGGGATGTTCACTCCCAGCTTCTTGTGCAGCCCGAGGATGAAGTTGAGGAAGTCCATGGAGTCCAGGTCCACCTGGTCGCGCAGGGGCCGGTCGGGCTCGATGGCCGCGGGGTCGAGTTCCGGGGCGATGCCCTTCAGCACCGCGAAGATCGCTTCTCGAATCTGGTTCTCGTCCATGCCATTAACCTTTGCGCTTCACTTCAATTGACGGTTCTCGAAATCGGTGGCGGGCCACACCATCCCCGGCCTTCGGCCGACCCTCCTCGTGGTAGGAGGGGAGAAGATTCCACTGCCGCTACCCACGCCTCATAGTTTCTCCGGCTCCTGCATCCGCCGCGCGATCTCGGCGAGGAACAGCGCGCCGCGGTGGCCGTCGCTTACCCGGTGGTCGGCGCAGACGCTGGCGGTGACCGCCGGTCCCACGACGGCCTTGCCGTCCTCCGCCCACACCCGCTCGCTCACCCGCCCGAAGCCCACCAGCGCCACCTGGGGCGGGTAGATGATGCCATGGACCAGGTCCACGCCCTGGTCGCCCAGGTTGGTGACCGTCACGGTGGGATCAGAGAACTCGGAACTGCGCAGCGAGAAGGCCCGCGCCCGCTGCACCAGGTCTGCGAGCCCGGCCATGACCTGGTCCAGGCTCCTGGCGTCCACGTCGTGCAATGCGGGCGCGATGAGCCCGCCTTGGCGCAGGGAGATGGCGATGCCCAGGTGG
>DASTHR010000434.1:0-4026 GCA_035718105.1 Burkholderiales bacterium | reverse complement strand
CCGAGCGCTCCCTGATCCAGACCATAGGCCGCGCCGCGCGCCACATCCACGGCACCGCCATCCTCTACGCCGACGTGATGACCGACTCCATGCGCCGCGCCCTGGAGGAGACCGACCGCCGGCGGCGCAAGCAGCTCGCCTACAACGCCGCCCACAAGATCGTTCCCAGGAGCGTGCACAAGCGCATCAAGGACCTGATCGACGGCGTCTACGACCAGGAAGCGGCGCGGGAAGGGCGGAAGGCGGCCCAGGCCGAGGCCCACTACGAGGCCATGAGCGAGGCGCAGCTCGCCAAGGAGATCCGCCGCGTCGAGCGGGACATGCTGGAGGCGGCAAAGAACCTGGAGTTCGAGAAGGCCGCCGAATTGCGCGACCGCCTGAAAGGCATGAAGAGCCGCCTGTTCCTGGGCTACGAGGAGCCGGCGCCCCCGACGCTACGTGTGGTCAAGGGCGGCAAGCGGTGATACGGGTGCTGTTTGTCTGCCTCGGCAACATCTGCCGCTCGCCCTCGGCGGAGGCGGTGTTCCGCCACCACGTCCGCACGGCGGGACTGGAGCAGCGGGTGCACATCGATTCCGCCGGCACCAGCGATTACCACGCGGGTTATCCCCCGGACCAGCGCGCGCAGGCCGCCGCCGGGAAGCGGGGCTACGAGATGGACGGGTTGCGGGCGCGGCAGGTGAGCATCGAGGATTTCCACGAATTCCATTACCTGCTGGCGATGGACAAGACCAACCTCTCCGATCTTAAGCGCCTGGCGCCGCGGGAACACGCGCACAAGGCGCGGCTGTTCATGGAGTTCAGCGCGGCCTACCGGGGGCGTGAGGTGCCGGACCCGTATTATGGCGGGGCGCAGGGTTTCGAGCGGGTGCTGGACATGCTGGAGGACGCCGCCCTTGGACTTCTGGCGGACATCCGGGAGAGGCTCCCGGAGTAACGGGTGATCCGGGCGGAGTCACCGCCGGCACATCTGACGCTGTCGAGGATATTCCGAAGCCAGGCGGTGTGCGGGTTGCCGGGCCGAAGCACGACCTGCATCTGTCCGGAGGACACCGCCCGGAACTGTCGAGAACTCGCCAGCGCCGTCAGGCCATCCACGGACTCAGGAGGTGTTTTGGGATCCCCGGCGGCTGTTCTGGCTTGGGGGAGTTGGCCGCGCAGGGAGCCCAGGACGGGAAAACGCCGGCGCTCACGCCGAGGGCACGGCTTCCTTGCGCAGCAGGGTCACGTAGGCCTCACGCAGGAGCTGGACACGCCCGGCCCGGTCGCAGGGGCTGCGGTTCATGGCCAAGGCGGCCACCGGGACGAATTCGAGTTGTTCGACGAGCGACGGGTCCGGCATCGGGACGAATCCCCTGCCCATGGTCAAGATTCCGAGTTTCGGGGCTCTCATGGCTGCTTCCGTTAATTGCTCGCGCCGCAGCCGGCGCATGCTCTCCTGCCCTCTGTTATGCAACTTGCGTGCCAACATGCGGAGGGCATAGGGCATTCGCCGGCCTGCCTCACGCCGCGCGCGTGCTCCGCAGCCTGGCCATGCCCTCCGCGGCGAGCAGTCCCAGGGCAACCCAGATCGGGATGTAGGTCAGCCATTTCTCCGTTGCGATGCGCTCGCCCAGCAGCAGGGCCACGAGGACCAGCAGGACCGGCTCGACATAGCCCAGCAGACCGAACAAGCTGAAGTTTAGGAAGCGGGACGAGAGGATGTAACAGGCCAGCGCCGCGGCACTGATGATCCCGAGGACCGGAATGAAAAGGTAGAGGGCCGGGCGCTCGCTGAAGATCGTGGCGAGGGAATCGTCTCCAGCCACTGCAAACCAGAAGGCCAGCGGCAGCGTGAGCAGCATGTCGAACCACAGTCCGCCCAGGCGGTCGGTTCCGGCCCTGCGGCGCAGGACGAAGTAGCAGGGGTAGCCGAGGGCGACCACCAGGGAGGCCCAGGAAAATCCGCCCGACTGCCAGAGTTCGTGGGCGACCCCGGCCAGAGCGCTCAGCGCAGCGACTGTCTGCCACCCGGACAGCCGGTCGCCGTAGACCACCCGGCCGGTCAGCAGCATGGTCAACGGCAGCATGAAGTAGCCGATGGAAACGTCGAGCGCCCGGCCGTGCAGCGGCGCCCACATGAAGAGCCACATCTGAACGCCCAGCAGGGCGGACGACAGCGGGAGAACGAGCCACAGCCGCCATTCCTGCCGCAGCCTGCGGGCGATGCCGCAGACCTGGTGCCACTCTCCCCAGGCCAGCATGAACAGGGTCATGAAAGGCAGGGTGAGCAGCATCCGCCAGCCGAAGATCTGCTCGCCACCGAGGGGCGTCAGGAGCGAAGTGTAGTAGTAGAGCACCCCGAAAAGGGTGGAGGCAGTCAGCGACAGCGCGACGCCCTTGACCGCCGGCGTCATTGGCGTCCGTGAGTGTGCATTGTCCGTATCCGGAGACGGCACCGCGCCGGCGGCGGACCCAAAAAAAAGCGCGGAGCCGGAGCCCCGCGCATTTTCCGATCCGCCTCGGCGTCTGTCAGTGCGCCGCGGAGTCCTCGGTGCGGCGGGTTTCCACCTGTTCCAGGGGCTCGGGGGCTTCGCCCGGCGCGGCAGCGGGACGCTCGCGGCGGGTGCGACGGGGCGCCGGGGCGGGAGGCTCGGGTTGGTCGGTAGCGGCCTCGGGCTTGTGGGTGGTCTCCACCAGTTCCAGGCCGCTGGCGCTCAGGTCCACCGGGGTGAACATCTCGGTCTGCTGCGGCCGCTTGGGCTCCGCCGCCGGTTCCGGTTCGGCCATGCGCTCCACGCGCGGCGCCGCATGCTCCGCGGGTTCAGGCGCCTCGAACTCCCGCGGCGCGGGCTCGAAGCGCGGTTCTTCCCGGGGTTGCTCAAAGGGCTCCCGTTCGAACTCGCTGGGCGCGGACTCGAAACGCGCTTCTTCGCGCGGCTCCTCCACGGATTCCGGCTCGTAGGCGCGGGGCGCGGCTTCCGCGCTCACCGCGGCATGGGCCTCCAGGGCGACCGCGGCAACGGCGGCCTCGGCGGACGTCTCGACGCCCGCGCCGGCGACCTGACCCTCATGGCGTCCCTCGCCGCGGCCACGGCGGCGGCGACGACGGCCCCGGCCCTCGTGGGCTTCCTGGCCCGGCTGACCCTCCACCGGCGCCATCACGGCGGCGGCCTGGGGCTCAGCGGGCGGCCGCTCGGTACGCTCCCGGGGCGGCCGGGGTTCCCGCGGCGGACGCGGCTCCCGGGGCTCCCGCTGTTCGCGTGGTTCGCGCGGTTCGCGAGCTTCGCGCTTTTCCTCGGGGCGGCCGCGCTGCCCGCGCTCGGGGCGTTCACCGCGACGGCCTTCGCCCTCGCCGCGGTGCGGACGCTGTCCGCGCTCGCCGCGGCCCTCCCGCCCTTCACGACCTTCCCGGCGCTCGCCGCGCTCGCGGTGCCGGTCGGGCCGCCGGTCGCGGCGCTCCCGGGTTTCGGGGGCGGGCGTTGCGGCCTGGGCCGCGGGGGCCGGGGCCGGTTGCCCGGTGCCGGCGAAAATTCCAAGGAAGCGGCGCCAGAGCGAGGGGCGCGCGGCGGCCTGCTGGGCGGCCACGGGTGCGGGAGCCGGCGCCGGCTCCGGCCGGGGCTGGGCCTCCACCGGCATGGGGGCCGGTTGCTCGGGGGTGATGCCCCGGACCGCCGCCTGGGGCCGCTCGGGCTTGGCTTCGGGCAGTCCGGGAACCTCCTCCTCCGCGGGCCTCTCCATGAGCTGGTAGCTCGCCGGCAGGGGCTCCGACTTGTTCATCTCGTCGTGGCGGAAACGCGCGACGGTGTAGTGGGGCGTCTCCATGTGGATGTTGGGAATCAGCACCACGTCCACCTTGAGACGCGCCTCGACCGCGTGGATGTCGGCGCGCTTCTCGTTCAGCAGGAAGGTGGCGACATCCACCGGCACCTGGGCGTGCACGGCGGCGGTATTCTCCTTCATCGCCTCCTCCTGCATGATGCGCAGGATGTGCAGGGCCGAGGATTCCACGCTGCGGATCTGGCCGATGCCCTGGCAGCGGGGGCA
>DASTHR010000433.1:0-2502 GCA_035718105.1 Burkholderiales bacterium | reverse complement strand
ACGAGGCTTCGGCGGCCCTGGGAGAGGACCTGTGGCGGCTGGCCGCCGAGGGCCCGGCCGAGGCCCAGGCGCTCACCGTGAACACCCAGCCGCTGATGCTGGCCGCCGGCGTGGCGGCTTACCGCCTATGGCGGGAGCAGGGCGGCGCCGAGCCCGCGGCAGTGGCGGGCCACAGCCTGGGGGAATACTCGGCGCTGGTGGCCGCGGGCGTGCTGCAGTTCAGCGATGCCGTGCCGTTGGTCCGGCTGCGGGCCCAGGCGATGCAGGAGGCGGTGCCCGCGGGGGCCGGCGCCATGGCGGCGATCCTCGGGCTGGACGAGGAGGGCGTGCGCGCCGCCTGTGCCGACGCGGCGCAGGGAGAGGTGGTGTCGGCGGCGAATTTCAACGGCCCCGGCCAGACCGTGATCGCCGGGCATGCGGGGGCGGTGGGCCGGGCCGCGGAGGCCGCTAGGGCGCGGGGTGCGAAGCGCGCCGTGATGCTGCCGGTGAGCGCCCCGTTCCATTGCCAGTTGATGACGCCGGCGGCGGAGCGCCTCAGGGCGCGCCTGGCGCAGGTGCCCGTGGCGCCGCCACGGGTCCCGGTCCTGCACAACGCCGACGTGAAGTCGCATGACGACCCGGCCGCGATCCGGGACGCGCTGGTGCGCCAGGCCTTCTCGCCGGTGCGCTGGACGGAGACCATCCGGGCCATGGCGGACCTCGGCGTGACCCATGTCTATGAGTGCGGCCCGGGCAAGGTGCTCGCGGGCCTCACCAGGCGCATCGTCGCGGGCCTGCAGGGCGGCGCGCTGGCCGACGCGGCATCCATCACCCAGGCAATCGCGGAGACAAAATGAGCGATACCAAGACGCTTGCCGGCCAGGTGGCCGTGGTCACCGGCGCCACCCGCGGCATCGGCCGGGCCATTGCCCTGGAACTGGGCCGGCTCGGCGCCACCGTGGTGGGCACCGCCACCAGCGATGCGGGCGCCCAGACCATCAGCGACTACCTCGCGGCGGCGGGCATCGCCGGCGCGGGAATGGCGCTGAACGTGAACGACTCCGCCCAGACCGACGCCATGCTCGACGGGGTCCGCAGCCGGTTCGGGGAGATCTCGATCCTCGTGAACAATGCCGGCATCACCCGCGACAACCTGCTCATGCGCATGAAGGACGAGGAGTGGGACGCCATCCTCGACACCAACCTGAAGTCGGTGTATCGATTGTCGAAGGCGGTGCTGCGGGGGATGATGAAGGCGCGCCATGGCCGCATCATCAACATTTCCTCCGTGGTGGGGGCCATGGGCAACGCCGGGCAGTGCAATTACGCGGCGGCCAAGGCCGGCATGTTCGGGTTCTCCAAGTCCCTGGCGAAGGAGGTTGGCAGCCGCAACATCACGGTGAACTGCGTGGCGCCCGGCTTCATCGACACCGACATGACCCGCGCGCTGCCGGAAGCCCAGCGCAACGCGCTGGTGGAGCATATTCCGCTCGCGCGGCTCGGCCAGCCCGAGGACATCGCGGCCGCCGTCGCCTTCCTGGCATCCCCCGCCGCCGCCTACGTCACCGGCGTGACACTTCACGTCAATGGTGGAATGTACATGGAATGAATGAGTTGCCGGCGCCGCGTGGATTATTGCTTTGGCGGCGATTTTGGTAGAATACACAGGTTTTTTTCTCTCTCCATACATAGGGAAGGGGCGGTTAAATGGAAAACCTAGAACAACGTGTCAAGAAGATCGTGGCGGAGCAACTGGGCGTGAACGAGGCGGACATCAAGATGGAATCCTCGTTCGTGGACGACCTGGGCGCCGACTCGCTGGACACGGTTGAGCTTGTCATGGCGCTGGAGGAGGAGTTCGAGTGCGAGATCCCCGACGAAGAGGCGGAGAAGATCACCACCGTCCAGCAGGCCCTGGATTACATCAAGGCCCACCTCAGCAAGTAACAGCGGCGTAGTATTCCGGGCGGCCGCTTTGACGGCCGCCTTTTCACGCACTCGGACACCTGGAGCAAGCTTGGCCAAACGCAGAGTGGTAGTCACCGGAATGGGCATCATCTCGCCGGTCGGCAACAGCCTGGCCGAGGCATGGTCCAACACGATCGCCGGCAAGTCCGGCATCACCCGGATCACCCGCTTTGACGCCTCCGCCTTCCCGGTCCAGATCGCCGGCGAGGTGAAGGGCTTCGACGTCACGAAGTACCTCTCGGCCAAGGAAGCCCGGCGCATGGACGTCTTCATCCATTACGGGATGGCGGCGGGAATCGACGCATTCCGCGATTCGGGGCTGCAGGTGACGGAGCAGAATGCCGAGCGCATCGGGGCCTACATCGGCTCCGGAATCGGCGGCCTGCCCATGATCGAGGACACCCACAGCGACCTGGTGCAGGGCGGACCGCGCAAGGTGTCGCCGTTCTTCATTCCCGGCACCATCATCAACATGATCTCGGGCAACCTTTCGATCATGTTCGGCATGAAGGGCCCGAATCTGTCCATGGTGACGGCCTGCACCACCGCCACCCA
>DASTHR010000432.1:0-14803 GCA_035718105.1 Burkholderiales bacterium | reverse complement strand
CAAGAAGACCGCGCGCGCTGCTCGACATCGAGGACGCGAGGATCGTGCCCATCGTGCGCGACCCGTCGCGCGCGAGCGAGGACTCGGAGGCCGTGTTCTATTTCCCGGGCTGCGGCTCGGAGCGGCTGTTCAGCCAGGTCGGGCTGGCGACCCAGGCGATGCTCTTCGATCTGGGTGTGCAGTGTGTCCTCCCGCCGGGCTACCTCTGCTGCGGCTATCCGCAGACGGCCTCCGGCAATCACGACGCCGGGGAGCGCATCACCACCCAGAATCGGGTGCTGTTCCACCGGGTGGCCAACACCCTCAACTACCTCGACATCAGGACGGTGATCGTCTCCTGCGGCACCTGCATGGACCAGCTTCTGAAGTACGAGTTCGACAAAATCTTCACCGGCTGCCGGCTGCTGGACATCCACGAGTACCTGCTGGAGAAGGGCGTGAAGCTGGAAGGGGTGAAGGGCGTGCGCTACCTGTACCACGATCCCTGCCACACGCCCATGAAGACCCACCAGCCCGTCAAGGTGGTGAACCAGCTCATGGGCGCGCCGGTGGCGCTGAACGACCGCTGCTGCGGCGAGTCCGGCTCCCTGGCGGTGAGCCGGCCCGACGTCTCCACGCAGGTGCGCTTCCGCAAGCAGGAGGAACTGCAGGGCGGCGTGGACAAGATCCGCGCCGCCGGCCACCAGGGCGAGGTCAAGGTGCTCACCTCCTGCCCGTCCTGCCTGCAGGGTCTCGCGCGCTATCGCGGCGACACCGGCGCCGAGGCGGACTACATCGTGGTGGAGATGGCCCGGCACCTCCTGGGCGCGAACTGGATGGCCGATTACGTCGCCAAGGCCAACAGTGGCGGTATAGAGCGGGTGCTGCTCTAGGGGTCAGGGATCGGAGATCAGGGGTCAGTAGGTTTTCCCTAGTCCCTGCCCCCTGTTCCCTGACCCCGACATGTCCTGCGAACTCTGCGATACCGACGGCGGCAAGGTGCTATGGAGCGATGACCTGTGCCGGGTGGTGCTGGTGGCCGACCCCGACTATCCCGGCTTCTGCCGGGTAATCCTCAACCGCCACCTGCCCGAGATGACCGATCTGCCCGCGGCGGAACGCGCCCGGCTGATGGAAATCGTGTTCGCCGTGGAGCAGGCGCTGCGCGCCGCTCTCGCCCCCGACAAGATGAATCTCGCCAGCCTGGGCAACCTGACCCCGCACTTGCACTGGCATGTGATCCCGCGCTACATTGATGACCGTCACTTTCCGAATCCCATCTGGGGAGCCTCGCAACGCGCCAGCCGGCGTCAGGTTGCGCAGGGTTGGGAGGAGCGCCTCGTGACGCATCTCACCAAACTGCTTGCGCGCGGCGACTGAGGCTTCCGCGAGGACCATCGCCGTCCGATGCTGCCCTTCGACCTCCCCGCCGCCGATCCCGACGCCGCACCCGCATTCCTCAGCGCCAGCGATGCGCGGGCGTGGGTCTCGCGGCTGCAGCTCACCAACATCCAGGCCGCCTACCTGGCGCTCGCCACCGAGCTGGAGAAGCTCAATCGCACCCAGCTCGCCGCCCGGGACCGGCTGGCCGTGATGGAGGCGCTGCGCGAAACGCTGGAGTATGTCCAGCGCGAGCACGGCAAGCGGCTGCTGGGCAAGCCACTCCCGCTCTCCGAGCGCGACACCCGGGTCCTGGGAGAGCTCACCGCCCTGTGGCAGTCGCTGCAGATGGCCTATGGTCACTGCCTGGTGGCGGCGATCCAGGGCGATCCCGGGCTCAGGGACTCCAAGGCGCTGCTGTGCCACCGCTGCCTCGGCGCGGTGGCCCGGGAAATGACGGAATACGTGCGCCTGTCCTACGAATTCGACCCGGAACTGTGGCGCAAGCTGAACGGGATCTACGCCATCGCGGACCAGCTGGAGGTGGCGAAGGTCCCGCTGGCCGAGCCGGGCGGTCCCGAGCGCAGCTGCCAGGAGACCTACGTCCGGATTCTGCTGACCTGCCAGGCCAATCCCTATGAATTCACCCGCCGCCAGCTGGCGCTGGTGGACCGCTGGCTCGATCGCTGGGGCAAACTGGTGTCCCTGAGTCCGGCCGCGCCCCGCAGCGGCGAGTCGGCGCCGCCGCTGGAGGTGAACCTTTCCGCCGCCGCCGGACTGCGCAGCCAGCAGAGCACCGGCTTCTCCACCTCCATTCGCTACCTGGACATGTCGGAGATCAGCAAGGAGCTCCGGGTCAAGACCGTGCTGCTGTCCCAGGGCCAGTCCCCCGAGAACCTGGAACTCGGCACCGACTGCGGAGAGTCGGAGTGCATAGAGCTGCTCGGGCGCCTGCACCGCCAGTGGTGCGAGGGCACGTCCGCGCGGATGCTCGAGCGAACCCGCTCACGCGGCACCGCCCAGGTCTGTTTCGGCCTCGCTGCGGCCCATTACCATGTCACCGGCAGGCCGTTCCGCCAGCCGCGCAAGGGCGGCGAACTCACCGAGCGCGAGCAGCGGGAGATCGCGGCCCTCGGACACAAGGGCTCGGAGGCAGCGCGCCCGTCGCGGGAGCAGCTTGGCAGCCTGGGACTGGAAATCTGGAACGTCGAGGACCGAAGCGCCCTCGGGCTGCGACTGATGCTGCGGGAGGAGACCGGTGAGCGGATCACCGCCAACCGCCTGATCGCCGCCATGCCGTCCGACAGCAACCGCTACTCGCTGGGCGTGGTGCGCTGGGTGATGGTGAGGCGCGACGGCCAGCTGCGGGCCGGCGTGCGCACGCTTCCCGGTGACCCCGTGCCGGCCGCCGTCCGCGCCACCGGCATCAATGTTTCCCAAGGCGAGAAATACATCCCCGCCATGCTGCTGCCGGCCATCCCCGCGGTCCAGATTCCCGCCAGCCTGATTCTCCCCAACGGCTGGTTCGCTCCCAAGCGCGTGCTGGATTTGCACACCGACGCCGCCGGCACGGAAAAGGTGATGCTGGAGTATCTGATCGAGCGCGGGCTGGACTACGAGCGGGTCAGCTTCCAGAAGGCCTGAGCCCCGCTGCGCCCTCAGGCGCGGGCCGCCGCGCTCGCCGCAGGCGGCGAGCGCAGGCGGGACTCGGGAAACCATACGCTGAAGCGGCTTCCCCTGCCGGGCTGGCTGGCAATCTCCAGCCGCGCGCCATGGCGGTTCACGACGTGCTTGACGATGGCCAGCCCCAGGCCGGTGCCTCCGGTCTCGCGGGAACGGCTGCGGTCCACGCGGTAGAAGCGCTCGGTGAGCCGCGGGATGTGATCGGCCTCAATGCCGATGCCGCTGTCGGTCACCGAGAACACCCCCTCGGCGCCGGCCTGCTCCCAGGCGAGACTCACCCGCCCCCCCTCGGGCGTGTAGCGCACGGCATTGGTGACCAGGTTGGAGAACGCACTGCGCAGTTCCTCCGCCGCCCCCTGCACCCACAGGTCCGATTCCAGGCGCAACGCCACCTCGTGTTTCCCGCCCGACAGCGATTGCGCTTCGTGATACAGCACGCGCGCCAGGCTGGGCACGTCCACCTCCTCCTCGCGGGGCGCCTCGCGCTCGTTCTCCAGCCGCGACAGGGTGAGCAGGTCATCCACCAGGCGCTGCATGCGACGAGTCTGGTCGGCCATCAGGGTCATGGCCCGGTGGGTCATGGCCGGGTCGGGATGCTCGGCCTCGCTGAGGGTCTCGAGGAAGCCACCCACCACCGTCAGCGGCGTGCGCAGCTCATGGGACACGTTGGCGATGAAGTCCCGGCGCATGGTCTCCAGCTTTTCCAGCCGGGTGATGTCGCGGCTGAGGATCAGCTTCTGCCGCGCGCCATAGGGAACGATCTGCACCGAGAGCACCCGCCCCAAGTCGCGGGGCAGGCGTATCACCAGGGGTTCCCCCTGTCCGGCGCCCAGAAACTCGGAGAACTGGGGCGCCCGCACCAGGTAGGTGATCTGCTGCCCGAGATCCTGCTTGGCGTCGAGCCCGAGGTGCTGCTCCGCCGCCGGATTGCAGAGCACCACCCGGTCGGTCTCGTCCAGCACCACCACGCCGTCGGGCATGGCGGCGGTCACCTGCAGGAAGCGGTCCAGGGCCAGGCTGAGCAGCTCGCGGCTCTCGCTCTGGCGCCGCAACATCCGGCCCAGCCTGTAGAACAGCTCGCCCCAGGTGCCGCGGGCATCGGGCACCGGCGCCCCCGGCTGGCGCAGCCACGCCTCCAGGCGCGCCATCTGCCGCAGGTGGCTCCCGAGCATCAGCGCCAGGCCGGCGCTGAGGATCAGCACCCCGTTGACCGTTCCCGCGGCCAGGCCGCCGAGAAACGCGGCCAGTAACAGCAATACGGCGAGGATCAGGTTGCGCTGCCAGAAATCGGACAAGACCATCCCTCCTCGCCGGATTATACCGGGCCGGGCAGGGGGTTCAGCTTGCCGACAGCCGGTAGCCGCTGCCGCGCACGGTTTGCACCAGGTTGTCGAGGCCGGTGGGTTCCAGGGCCTTGCGCAGACGGCGGATGTGCACGTCCACGGTACGTTCCTCCACGAACACATGGTCGCCCCAGACCTGATCCAGCAGCTGGGCCCGCGAGTGCACCCGCTCCGGATGGGTCATGAGGAAGTGCAGCAGCCGGAACTCGGTGGGACCCAGGTCCACCTTGCCCCCGCTGGCCAGCACCCGGTGGGTGGCGGGATCCAGGGTCAGCCCGCCGATCTCCACGGCGTCATCGGTCATCTGCGGGGCGCGCCGGCGCAGCACCGCCTTGATCCGGGCCAGCAGCTCCCGGGGCGAGAACGGCTTGGTGACGTAGTCATCGGCGCCGGTCTCGAGACCCAGCACCTTGTCGCGTTCGTCGGAGCGCGCGGTAAGCATGATGATGGGGATGTCCCGGGTCCGCTCCTCGGAACGCAACCGGCGCGCCAGCTCGATACCGGTCGCCCCCGGCAGCATCCAGTCCAGCAGGATCACGTCCGGCAGCGCCTCCCGCACCAGGGACAGGGCCTGCTCGGCATTGTCGGCGCGCAGCGCGAGGTGGCCCGCCAGCTGCAGGTTGTAGGTGATCAGCTCCTGGATCGCCGGCTCATCCTCGACCACCAGTATGGTCGCGGTCATCTAATAACTCCTTGCTCATGTCAGGTACCCTCGCATCGTATGAAAGCATTGTTGCAGCCTGATGACAAACGGCGGCGCCAATTCCGCCCGGCAATCGCGGTTTTCCTTTTCGCGGCCGTGAGTTATGATTTGCCTCCCGATCCGGACCAGCAATCATGAGCGGACTCAGCCAGAACACCCCCCGCCCCGTCGAGATCAAGTTGCACCAGCGTTCCCGCACCCTGGAGCTGAGCTTCGACGACGGCAAGACTTTCCAGCTCAGCTGCGAATTCCTGCGGGTCTACTCCCCTTCCGCGGAAGTCCGCGGCCACGGCCCAGGGCAGGAAGTGCTGCAGGTGGGCAAGCGCGACGTGGAGATCACGGCCATCGAGCCCGTGGGTACCTACGCCGTCCAATTCAACTTCTCCGACGGCCACGACACCGGCATCTACTCCTGGGACCTGCTCTACGACTACGGTATCCACCAGGAGGAGATGTGGCAGCACTATCTGAAGCGGCTCGAGGAAGCCGGCGCCAGCCGCGACCCCGCACTCGCCCCCGCCCAGCCCAAGCCCGTCCGCCCCGCGCCGCACTGAGCGCCCGCTGCGTGTCGCAGCGTGCCGCTTCCCGGTCACCGCTTACCGTTCACCGCTCACCGATGTCCAAGACCACCCACTTCGGCTACCGGGAAGTCCCCGAGCAGGAAAAATCCCGCCACGTGGCGGACGTCTTCCACTCGGTGGCCGGCCGCTACGACCTGATGAACGACCTGATGTCGGCGGGGCTGCACCGGCTGTGGAAGCGCTTCACCGTCGAGGCCTCGGGGGTGCGCCCCGGCGACCGCGTGCTGGACATCGCCGGAGGCACCGGCGACCTGGCCCTGACGTTCCGGCAGCGCATGGGCGGGAACGGCGAGGTCTGGCTCACCGACATCAACCGCTCAATGCTGGAGGTGGGACGCGACCGGCTGCTGGATGCCGGGGTGCGTCTGCCCACTGCGCAATGCGACGCCGAAAGGCTCCCGTTTCCCGCCAGTCACTTCGACTGCGTGACCGTGGCCTTCGGCCTGCGCAACATGACGCGCAAGGAGGCGGCGCTGGCGGAGATGCTGCGGGTGCTGCGTCCCGGCGGACGACTGCTGGTGCTGGAATTCTCCAGGGTGTGGAAACCCCTGGAGCCGCTGTACGACGCGTATTCCTTCAAGGTGCTGCCCTTGCTCGGGAAGCTGGTGGCCCGGGACTCCGACAGCTATCGCTACCTCGCGGAATCCATCCGCGTGCATCCCTCGCAGGAAGAACTGAAGCGCATGATGGAGGACACGGGCTTCCGGCGAGTCGAATTCTTCAATCTCGCCGCCGGCGTGGTCGCCTTGCACAAGGGCTACAAGTTCTAGGCGCGGCGCCGGCCCTGCCGGTGTGGAGGTGGTGCTCATGAGGCTCGAACTTCGGCGCATCCTGGCAATTTCCGCTGCCCTGCTGCTGCCCGCCTGCGCGGGCATGAACCTGAGACAGGACTTCCCCCCCGCCGAGGCGGCGGTACCCTCGCCCGGCGAACACTGGACCTACCGGATCGTGAACGGTTACAACGGCCTGGAGATCGGAACCGCGCGCCACGAGGTGGTGAAGGCAGACCAGGACCGTTTCGAGTTGCGCATCACCGACGGCAAGTCCGGAACCGGCGAGACCCGGGGATACGTCCGGGGCTGGAACCCCGAGTCCGGGCAGTATCCCGTGGGCCTGGCCATGGGCGGGTTCTGGAACGGCATTCCGCCCGGGGGATCGGTGCGCTACCTGCCGCCGCTTCCCGATTTCCGCTTTCCCCTCGCCCCGGGCAGGTCCTGGAGCGAAACCGTGGTGGCGGCCGACCCCGCGACCGGGCAGCAGATCCCCGTGAAAGTGCTGGGCCGGGTCCAGGGAATGGAGCGGATCCGGGTGCCCGCGGGCGAGTTCGACGCCATCAAGGTGACCCGCGACCACTACTATCAGGATGCCACCTGGTGGCGCACCAGCGTCTGGCAGACCACGACGGACTGGTACGCGCCCTCCATCAACCGGGTGGTGCGCCACCGTGAGCACTCCCAGTACACCGACCTGAGCCGGGGCGGCCGCGACGGCGGGGTGGGGCTGGTCATCTACGGCGACTACCTGGTCCACGAGCTGGCGGAACTCTCGCCGGTGCGGCGCTGATGCGCCGCACCGCGGTGGTCCTGGTCGCCCTCCTGGCCGCCTGCGGCGAGCCGGGGCTGCGCCAGGACTTCGCGCCGGTGGCGGCACCGCCCCCGGCTGCGGTCGGAGACCGCTGGACGACGCGGGTTGCCGACGGTTTCAACAACCGCACGCTGCACACCCTGCGCCTGGCCGTGACCGGCGTTTCCGCCGCGGCCATCCAGGTACGGGTCGCAGCCGAGCCGGCCGGCGGGACACCACCATTGCGCGTCTACGATGGCGCCGGGAATCCGCGCACCGGCGAATTCCCGCCCGGCCTGCCCGCCTCCGGGGACTGGCCCGGCATCGCCAGCGGCGCCCCGGTGGAGTACGCTCCCGCGCTCCCGCTGCTGCCCTTTCCGCTGGCGCCGCGCCAGGTATGGCAGGCGCAGGTGGAGGCTTTGGAACCGGCCACCGGCAAGCGGGTCAAGGTCCTCGTCCAGGGACAGGTGCTGGGCATGGGCACCGTCACCGTGCCGGCGGGGAGTTTCGAGGCGGTGAAGTTGCAGACCAACCTCTTCTACCAGGACCAGGCCACCTGGCGCAGCGGCGTGACGGAGCGGCGCGTTGACTGGTACGCTCCCGGGCTCGGCCGGGTGGTCTACACCCGCCGGGACTCGGAATTCACGGACCACCTGCGCAGCGGCGAAGTGATGCGCGGCGATTCGCGGGTGGAGGAACTGCTGGAATCGCCGCAGCGCGGCGCCTGAAAACAAACCTTATTGGAGGACGAGAATGAGGAAGCTTGTGGGTATTTTCATCGCCGGGCTGCTGGGCCTGGGTCTGGCGGCGCAGGACGCGGACGCGGCCCGGCGCCTGGGCGGGGGCAGCAGCATCGGCAAGCAGCGCGAAATGCAGCCGGTGGAGCCGCGCCGCGCCCCGGATGCTCCGGCTGCGGCGCCGGCCCCCGCGCCCAAGCCCCAGCCCGCGGCGGGCGGGTCGCGGTGGCTCGGCCCGCTGGCGGGCCTGGCCGCGGGCGGTCTGCTGGGCGCCTTGCTGTTCGGCGGCGCCTTCGAGGGCATCAACTTCATGGACGTGCTGGTAATCCTGGCGCTGGCGGCGGGGGTGTTCTTCCTGCTGCGGGCGATGCGGCGCCCGCAGCCCCGCTTGGCGCAGTACGCGGGCGCCGGCGGCTCGGGCCCGGTGCCGGCGATGGCGCCGACGCTCGCCGCCTCCGCGCCGGCGACGAGTGCCGCGCGCGTGCCTCCCGGATTCGACGCCGCGGGCTTCCTGCGCCAGGCCAAGCTCTCCTTCACCCGGCTGCAGGCAGCGAATGACGGCAAGGACGTGGCCGATTTGCGCGACTTCGCCACGCCGGACATGGTCGAGGCCATCTCCCGCCAATTTGCCGAGCGCGGCGACGCGCCCCAGCGCACCCGGGTCGACGCGCTGGAGGCGGATCTCCTGGAGGTGGTCACCGAGGGCGACACCGCCTGGGCCAGCGTGCGCTTCACGGGCACCCTGCGGGACGAGGTGAGCGGCGAGGCCGAATCCTTCAACGAGGCCTGGCATGTCACCAAGGACCTGCGGGACCCGAACTCGGTCTGGCTCATCGCCGGCATCCAGCAGATCCAATGATTGCGCGCGCGGCGGCGGCGGCCATCAACCATGTGTTGCACCAGGAGGGCTGGCCCCTGGAGCGGCTGCGCCCCTACGCCGGGCGCAGCCTGCTGTTCCGGGTGCCGCCCTTCGACGTCGCCCTGATGGTGAGCGCCGCCGGCGACCTTGCCGCCGCGCCACCCGACGCGGCGCCGGATGCGACGTTCCGCCTGTCGCCGCCGCTGCTGCTGCGGATCGCGGCCGGGGACGAGGCCGCGCGGCAGGAGGTGGGGGTGGAAGGGGATTCGGGCCTGGCTCAAGCCGTGCTGGCGCTGGCCCGCAACCTGCGCTGGGATGCCGAGGACGACCTCGCCCGGGTGTTCGGCGACGTGGCCGGGCGGCGGCTGGCCCAGGGGGGGCGCGACTTCCTGCAATGGCAGGCCCGCGCTGCGCTCGACCTGGGCAAAGCCGTATCCGAGTACCTGACCGAGGAGCAGCCGCTGATTGCCCGGAGCCCGGACGTCTCGGAGTTCGTGGCCGAAGTGGACCGCCTGCGCGATGACGTGGAGCGGTTGGAAAAGCGCCTGGCGAAACTGTCCCGACCAAACCCTTAGCCCTTGATCGCAAGGGGGGCCATTCGGAGATGCTTGTCTCCACGGCCCCTGCGCCGAATCCGGAGTCATGCTGCGCCTGCTGCGACTGATAAAGATATTCAGCGTCGCCTTCCGCTACGGCCTGGAGGAGTTCTTCCTCGGCCACGAGCGGGTGCGGGCGCTGCGCGCGGTGGTGAAGCTGGCCCTGTTCTGGCGCCCGGTGAAGGAGCCGCGGGCGGCGCGGCTGCGCATGGCGCTGGAAGCCCTGGGGCCCATCTTCGTCAAGTTCGGCCAGATGCTCTCCACCCGCCGCGACCTGCTGCCGCCGGATCTCGCCGAGGAACTGGCGAAGCTCCAGGACCAGGTGCCGCCCTTCCCCTCGGAGCAGGCGGTGGCCGTCGTGGAGCGCAATCTGGGGCGGCCCGTCGCCGAGGTGTTCAAGCAGTTCGACCGGCAGCCGGTGGCCAGCGCCTCCGTGGCCCAGGTGCACCTGGGGGGGCTGCACGACGGGCGCGAAGTGGCGGTGAAGGTGCTGCGTCCCGGCATCGGCAAGGTGATCGAGAACGACCTGGCGCTGCTGGAAACCGGCGCCGGACTGATCGAGACGCTGTGGGCCGACGGCAAGCGCCTCAGGCCCCGGGAAGTGGTGGCCGAGTTCGCCAAGCACCTGCAGGACGAGCTGGACCTGGTCCGGGAGGCCGCCAACTGCAGCGAACTGCGCCGCAACTTCAAGGACTCGCCGCTGCTGCGGGTGCCGGAGGTGTACTGGGACTACTGCACCAGCGAGGTGATGGTGATGGAGCGCATGCGCGGGGTGCCCATCTCCCAGGTGGACCGGCTGCGCCAGGAGGGCGTGGACCTGCACCGGCTGGGCAACGCCGGCGTGGAGACCTTCTTCACCCAGGTGTTCCGCGATGGCTATTTCCACGCCGACATGCACCCCGGCAACATCCTGGTGGACACGGAGAACTGCCGCTACATCGCCCTGGACTTCGGCATCATGGGCACCCTCAATGACACCGACAAGAACTACCTGGCGCAGAACTTCCTGGCCTTCTTCCGCCGCGATTACCGGCGGGTGGCGGAGGCGCACCTGGAGTCGGGCTGGGTGCCGCCGGGCACCCGGGTGGACGAGTTCGAGACGGCGATCCGCGCCGTGTGCGAGCCCATCTTCGACAAGCCGCTGAAGGAGATTTCCTTCGGCAAGCTGCTGCTGCGCCTGTTCCAGACATCCCGCCGCTTCAACATGGAGGTGCAGCCGCAACTGGTGCTGCTGCAGAAGACCCTGCTCAATATCGAGGCCCTGGGGCGCGAACTGGACCCGGAACTGGATTTGTGGAAGACCGCCAAGCCCTACCTGGAGCGATGGATGAGCGAGCAGGTGGGCTGGCGCAGCTTCCTGCGCCACCTGAAGACGGAGTCACCCTACTGGGCCGCCACCCTGCCCCAGATACCGCGCCTGGTGCACCGGGCGCTGGCCGAAGAGCGCGGCCGCGAGTTGCAGCAGCGCCTGGAACTCCTGCTGGCGGAGCAGAAGCGCCAGACCCGGCTGATGGCCGCCGCCGCCCTGCTGTTGGCGGCGCTGCTTGCTTGGCAGCTGCTGGAACGGCTGTCGTTCTGATCCGGGTTTCAGGCCACAGCGCCAGGCCTGCATCACCCTTTGTTGCGGCATATTAGCTTCCGCTAATATAATCCTGCTCGCATTCCAACTCACGGAGGTTCCCCATGCGCATCATCGCCGCCGCCATTGCCCTCGCCTTCAGCGCGCCCGTCCTGGCCCAGGACGCGCTCCCCAAATTCCAGGAGGAGGCCCGCAAGACCTCCGCCGAGTTCGGCCAGAAGCTCGGCGCGGAACTGAAGAAGTCCCTGGAAGCCGGGGGACCCGAGGCCGCCATCGGCGTGTGCAAGGACATCGCGCCCGCCATCTCCTCCGAGCTTTCCCGCAGGAAGGGCTGGCAGGTCACCCGCGTGTCCCTCAAGACCCGCAACCCCCTGCTGGGCCTGCCGGACGCATGGGAGCAGAAGGTGCTGGCGGACTTCGACCGGCGCGTCGCCGCCGGCGAGAAGCCCGAGACCCTGGAGTTCGCCGAGGCGGTGACCGAGCCCCAGGGCCAGTCCCTGCGCTACATGAAGGCCATCCCCACCCAGGAGCTGTGCCTCACCTGCCATGGCCCGGCGGACAAGATCGCCCCTGGCCTGAAGCAGAAGCTCACTGAGCAATACCCTCACGACAAGGCCACCGGCTATGCCGCGGGCCAGGTGCGCGGCGCCTTCAGCATCAAGCAGCCGCAGTAGGCTTCCCGCTTTCCCCGTTGCGGCGGCCCCGGGGCCGCCGCGCGCATTTCCGGCGCCGGACGGCAGCCCCGCTCTGGTAAACTACGCGCGTTTTTTCCAAGCCCGCCCGCCGCCATGATGCTCTGGTTCGTCGCCGCCTACCTGCTGGTCTCCGTGGGGATCGGCCTGTACGCCGCCACCAAGGTGCACAACACCCGGGACTACGTGGTCGCCGGCCGCTCGCTTCCCTTCTACGTGGTCACGGCGACGGTGTTCGCCACCTGGTTCGGCTCCGAGACCGTGCTCGGGATCCCGGCCAAGTTCTTCGAGGGCGGGCTGGGCTCCATCGTCGAGGACCCCTTCGGCTCCTCCATGTGCCTGGTGCTGGTGGGCCTGTTCTTCGCCGCCAGGCTCTACCGCATGGACCTGCTCACCATCGGGGACTACTACCGGGTGCGCTACAACCCCACGGTGGAGCTGCTCACCTCGCTCGCCATCGTCGCCTCCTACCTGGGCTGGGTGTCGGCCCAGATCGTGGCCCTGGGGCTGGTGTTCAACATCCTCTCCGCCGGCGCCATCAGCATGGAGCTGGGCATCGTCATCGGCGCCGCCGTGGTGCTGGTCTACACGCTGTGGGGCGGCATGTTCTCGGTGGCCTGGACCAACTTCGTGCAGATGGTGGTGATCGTCATCGGCCTGCTCTACATCGCCTGGATCGTGGGCGACAAGGCCGGCGGCGTGGAACTGGTGGTGAACCACGCGCGGGACGCGGGCAAGCTGCACTTCTTCCCCGAGCCCAGCGCCCGCGATGTGCTGTGGTTCCTGGGGGCGGCGGTGACCATCATGTTCGGCTCCATCCCGCAGCAGGACGTGTTCCAGCGGGTCACCTCCGCGCGCACCGTGCACATCGCGGTGTGGGGCTCGGTGGTAGGCGGGGTGGCCTACTTCTTCTTCGCCTTCGTGCCCATCTTCCTGGGCTATTCCGCGTCCATCATCGATCCGGCGCTGGTGGCCGAGCACCTGGAGAAGGACCCGCAGCACATCCTGCCGCACCTGATCCTGAACCACACGCCGTTCTTCGCCCAGGTGATGTTCTTCGGCGCCCTGCTCTCCGCCATCATGTCCACCGCCAGTGGCACCCTGCTGGCGCCCTCGGTCACCTTCACCGAGAACGTCCTCAAGCGCTTCATGAAGCGCGAGCCCAGCGACCGCCAGCTGCTGTGGATGATGCGCGCCGTGGTGACCGGCTTCGCGGTGATGGTGACCCTGTTCGCCCTCGGATCCGAGTCCAGCATCTACGAGATGGTGGGCAACGCCTACAAGGTGACCCTCGTGGGGGCCTTCGTGCCCCTGGTGGCGGGCCTGTACTGGAAGCGCGCCACCACCCAGGGGGCGCTGCTCGCCATCGTGTTCGGCCTCGGCACCTGGCTCGCCCTGGAGGCCACCGCCCCCGAGGGCTTCATTCCGCCCCAGCTCGCGGGGCTGATCGCCTCCGCGGTGTGGATGGTGCTGGGCTCGCTGGCCCCGCAGATGGTCGCCCGCCCCGTCCATCACCGGGCGCACTGAGGGAGGCGCGCCGCCCATGGCGCTGCTGGAACTCAGGAACGTCACCCGCCGCTTCGGCAGCCTCACGGCGGTGGACGACGTGAGCCTGGCCATCGAGGCCGGCGAGTTCTTCACCCTGCTGGGCCCCTCGGGCTGCGGCAAGACCACGCTGCTGCGCATGATCGCCGGCTTCGACCTGCCGGACGCGGGAGCGATCCTGCTGGACGGACGCGACCTGGCGGACACGCCCCCCGAGCGGCGCCCCGTCCACACCGTGTTCCAGAGCTACGCCCTGTTCCCCCACCTGACCGTGGCGCAGAACGTGGGCTTCCCCCTGCGCATGGCGGGCAAGAGCCCGGACGCCGTCGCCCGGGGCGTGAAGGAAGCGCTGGAGACCGTGCACCTCAGCGACAAGGCCGGGCAGTATCCCCACGAGCTCTCCGGCGGCCAGAAGCAGCGCGTCGCCCTGGCCCGGGGGCTGGTGAACCGGCCCCGGCTGCTGCTGCTGGACGAGCCCCTGGGGGCGCTGGACGCCAAGCTGCGGGAGGAGATGCAGCTGGAGTTGATCCAGCTGCAGAAGGAGGTGGGCGTCACCTTCGTGTTCGTCACCCACGCCCAGGCCGAGGCCCTGGCCCTCTCCCACCGCATCGCGGTGATGCGCGACGGCCGGGTGGAGCAGTGCGACGAGCCCTCCAAGATCTACGGCTTCCCCAGGAACCGCTTCGTCGCCGACTTCATCGGCAGCATCAACCTGCTGGACGCCGAGGTGCTGGAGGCAACCGCCGCCGGCCTGCGGCTCAAGGTGGAGCGGCTGGGGGAAGTCGTGGCGCCGCCGGCGGAGGGCGCGGTGCCGGCGCGCCGCGGCGCCTTCGCCGTGCGCCCGGAGCAGGTGCGCATCACGGCGCACGCCGAGACGCCCCAGCTCAAGAACCACTTCCCGGGGCGCGTTTACGACTTCCTCTACATCGGCGACGTCACCACCTACATCGTGGACCTGGACGCCGGCGCCCGCATCGAGGCCCTGCTCCCCAACTCGGCACCCGGCCGCGCCAAGTTCTTCGAGGTCGGCGACCGGGTGGCCCTGGAATGGCGCCACGACGCAGGAGTGTTCCTGCTTGAGTAATTCCGCGGCCCGCGCCCACGGCCTCACCCGCTGGCTGGTGAGCACGCCGCCGGTGGTGTTCCTGCTGCTGTTCTTCCTGCTGCCCAGCCTGCTCATGGTGGTGGCGTCGTTCCGCTACCCCGGCGAGTTCGGCGGCCTCGCGCCGCTGGTCGCCACCCGTCCCGGCGAGGAGGCCGGTCTCACCGCGGAGAACTACGGGGTGTTCTTCGGCGACTGGATCTACTTCCAGATCTTCCTCAAGTCCTTCGGCGTCGCCGCCCTCACCACCCTGGCCTGCCTGGTCATGGCCTATCCGCTGGCGCTGCTCATCGCCCGCAGCCCGAAGCGCCACCGCGACCTGATGGTGCTGCTGGTGGTGCTGCCCTTCGCCAGCAAGTTCCTGGTGCGGGTCTACGCCTGGATGATCATCCTCGGACCCTTCGACCTGCTGTTCACCCGTTTTGCCGTGATCCTGGGCATGGTGTACGTGCACCTGCCGT
>DASTHR010000431.1:0-2152 GCA_035718105.1 Burkholderiales bacterium | reverse complement strand
AAGGAAGAACACCGGGTACACGAAACGGTGCGCCGCGGGGCGGCGCCGCTCGTGCATCACCGAGCCGAACATGAGCCTCGGCTTCAAGCCGCGGCCTCCGATTCCTGCCAGGGGGCGCGCACGCCCATGTGGTTCGCCACCGCGAGGCCGGACTTGAGCCCGTCCTCATGGAAGCCGTAGCCGGTCCAGGCGCCGCAGAACCAGGTGCACCGCCGCCCCTGCACGGACGCGAGCCGCCCCTGGGCCGCCACTGCTGCCGCGTCGAAGAGGGGATGATCGTACTCGTAATCGCCCACGATGGTCCCCGGCGCCGGCTCCCGGTAGGGGTTGAGGGTGACCAGCACCGGCTGCGTGAACGGCAGCGGCTGAAGCCGGTTGATGAGATAGCTCACACTCAGCGGCGCGCCGGAGTCGCCGCGCGGACCGGCGTGATAGTTCCAGGCTGACCAGGCATCCCGGTTCCGGGGCAGGAAGGAGGCGTCGGTATGCAGCAGCGCCCGGTTCTTCTGGAATCGGAAGGCCCCCAGGACGGCGCGCTCCTCGGCATCGGCGTCTGCCAGCAGGCGCAGCGACTGGTCGGCATGACAGGCGAGCACCAAGCGGTCGTAGCGTTCTGTGCGACCGCCATGGAGCAGGATTTCGGCTCCGGTTTCACCCCGCAGCACGCGTTCCACCCGCACCCCGGTGCGCACGTCGGCAACGTCCGCCGTCAGGCGCCGCACGTACTCCCGCGCCCCGCCATTCACCGTGCGCCACTTCGGCCGGCCATTGACCGCCAGCAGGCCGTGGTTGAAGCAGAAGCGCAGGAAGGTTTCCGCCGGAAACTCCAGCATCTCGCCGGTGGGGCAGGACCAGATGGCCCCGCCCATGGGCAGCAGGTACCAGTCGGCGAAGGCGCGGCCGTATCCGCCGCGCTCGAGAAACTCGCCCAGGGTGCCACGCACCGGCCCGGCAGCCCGCGCCAGTGCCGTGGCCTCCCGGTTGAAGCGCATGATGTCCTTCAGCATGCGCCAGAACTCCGGGCTTACCAGATTGCGCTTCTGGGCGAACACGGTGGCGAGGCTGGATCCCGCCCACTCGAGCCCGGATTCCTCCAGCCGCACGCTGAAGGACATGTCGCTCGCCGTCCACGCCACTCCGATCTCGCGGAACAGCGCGTTCAGGTTGGGATAGGTGCGATCGTTGAAGACCAGAAATCCCGTGTCCACCGGCGCGCTGATCCCGCCCAGGGAGACGTCCACGGTATGGCTGTGACCGCCGAGGTATTCGCCGGACTCCAGAAGGGACACCCGGTGCTGCCGGGACAACAGCCAGGCAGCGGAAAGCCCCGAAATGCCCGAGCCGATGACGGCGATGCGCAAACCCGTCCTCATCCGCGCCCCCCCTTCCGCTCCGACCGCGGCTGCTCCGCCTGGCGCACGCAGTGCTCGCCGGAACCGCTTCCGGCCGCGGGAGCCGCCTGGGCGCTGATGCGGGTGGCCTCGTCGTGCAGTCGCAAGTATTGGGAAATATCCGGACTGACGACCGGGGCATCCGCCGCCCGGGCCATTCCGTTATTCATGGCGGCGGCGATGAACAACACGCTCCAGACCGTGACCAGGGGTTTTCTGGCTACGCTATTCATGGGAAGGGCTCCTGTGTGGGCAGTTACGCATCTTGTCGATCTTTTGTCCTAGTCAAATCTTGCATACTGCGGTAAATTACTTGTACAGCTTGCTGATGTCAAGCATTTGACTAGGACAAACACATGGTAGAACCGTTAAACGGGGAGGCCGGGTTCGGAATCAGCGCGGTAGAACGTGATACCGGATTGAGTAAGGACACACTCCGCATGTGGGAGCGACGCTATGGCTTTCCCCTGCCGGGCCGCGACCGGTTCGGGGAACGGCTTTACCGTGCCACGGACGTGGAAAAACTACGGCTGCTGAAGCGACTGCTGGATCGCGGGCACCGCCCCGGCCGGCTGATGTCCATGTCGGTCGAGGATCTGGCGGCTCTTTCCGCCACCACGGTGGACACGGGCGATGCGCAGGAGCAGGCGCCGCAGTTCGCAAGGTTTCTCGCGCTGCTCAAGGCGCATGACGCGCAGGAATTGCGCAGCTCCCTTTCCCAGGCGCTGGCGCGCCAGGGACTGCAGCGCTTCGTTCAGGAA
>DASTHR010000430.1:0-7739 GCA_035718105.1 Burkholderiales bacterium | reverse complement strand
GTCTTCCTGCAGACCGGCGAGATCCAGGCCGTGGCCCGCTGCGACGGGCGCGCCGCGCTGTGCGAGCTCGACTGCTACGAGCTGGCGCAGAATTTCGGCGATACCCTGCGCCGGCACCCCGAGCACTACCACCGCAAGGCGCAGCGCGGCCAGGAAGGAAATCAGGCCGGTGCCGGGATCGCCTCGGCCCACGACCGGGTGAGCTTCAAGCATAAAATCACTCCCGCTGACCTGGCGCTGGACGATTTGCCCCGGGGCATGTTCCTGGACCGGATCGAGGGCGCCCTGGTGGAGGACTACGCCGAGCAGCCGGGCGAGGAGGCGCAATGCGTGGCCCGCTTCGCCGCCGGCGCCGTGAGCAAGCAGTACCGCCTCGCCGGCAGCCGCCTCACCGCCGCCTGGGGCTTCGGCGGCGGACGCCCGGCGACCTTCAGCACCGAGCTCAACATCGCCATGCCAAGCTGCGACGGGCCGGCCGGCCGCTACATCGTGGCGGGGCGCATCCCCGGCGGATTCGGCCAGCCCCTGGACGAGCAGGACGTCCGGGAACTGCTGCTCGATGACGAGCACATGGGGGGCGGCATCCGGGTCACCGCGTGGCCGCCGGCCCGCATCCGGGCGCGGCCGCTGCACACCGTGTCCCAGTCGGAAGACGGATTCGAGAAAATCATGCAGTGCGCGACGCTCATGCTGGAATGGCGCCCTAGGGAGCAGGGGGCAGACCCGGTGGTGGAATTGGAGATCTACCGCAAGGGGGCAAGGCAATGACCGACGCCGTGTCCCGCGACAAGGTGGTGTACATCACCTACGTCATCTTGGACGAGAACAGTGCCGTGCTCGAGCAATACGACCTGCCGGTGCCGTACCTGCACGGCGGCCGCAGCGGGCTGCTGGAAAAGGTGGAAGCCGCGCTCGAGGGCAGGCATCCCGGTGACAGGGTCGAAGTGAGCCTGTCGCCGGAAGAGGGCTTCGGTCCCCATCGCCCGGAGCTCACATTCACCGACGACATCGAGAATGTTCCGCCGGAGCACCGCCAACTCGGCTCCGAGGTGGAGTTCGAGAACGAGCGCGGCGAACGCATGCTGTTCCGGGTGACCCGCATCGCCGACGGAAAACTCACCATCGACGCCAACCATCCCCTTGCAGGCAAGCCGCTGACCTTCCTGGTGCGGGTGGAAAGCATCCGGCCGGCGACGCTGGACGAGATCGCCAACGCCATGGCGGCGGACTCGCCCTTCGAGCGCATGCACTGACGCCAGATCCAAGGTACAAGGGGCAAGAAGCAAGGTACGAGGGGCAAGTTCAAGCCTTGAACCTTGTAACTTGTAACTCGCGAGTTGCGACTGGTGCGTTCCGCGACCGGGTCAGCCGGCGGTGCGACGGTAGAGGCGGAAGCGCTCGCCCCTTTCCAGGGGGCGCGCCCCTTCCCAGACCTTTTTCCACTGCGAGCCGGGCGGGAGTTCTCGCGGCGACTGGACCAGCAGCAGTTCGCACTGGGCGCCGGGCTTGATTTCCAGGCGCTGGGTGAGGATGCCGCCAAAGTAGTGGAACATGGCCCGCGGCGCTTCCGCGAGGCCGCGGCTGGCGATGCACCCATGGCGCGCCGGAAGCTGGGCCTTGAGTTCCAACGCCACCTGGCGATAGCTCTTGAAGCCGTTCACCCAGGGAAGCAGCAGGGCCATGGCCAGGATCCACACCAGGGTGATGCCCGCCGCCCAGTTGATCACCGCGCGCCGGTTCCCGAGGCCCACCCGCCACACGAAGGCGATCCAGCCCAGCGTGATCGCGATGCCGATCACCATGTCCAGGGCGTCGAACTCCAGCGGCACCCCGGCCCTGAGGTAGCGGCTGCGCGCCGTGAGAAAGGCCGGATGTCCCGTGAGCAGATTCAGCCATCCCATCCAGAGCAGCGCGGCGAACAACCCGAAGGTCATGATGCCGAACCAGTCCAGGAACGCGGCGGCGCCCCGGCGCAGGGTGTGCAGGCCCGCCACCGCCAGCAGCGTCAGGGGCAGGAGCAGCGGCAGCACCTCGCCTTCGCCGGTGCCGGGCATGAAGGCGAGGAAGACCAGCAAACCCGCCAGCAGCGCCAGGCCGATCTGAACCGCCGGTTGCGCCAGGGCCTGGGCGCGCCCGTGCCAGAGGGTCCAGGCCGCCATGGGCAACACCGGCCACGCGGCCCACACCAGCGTCCTGGCCAGGAATCCGATGTGCCCCAGGGGGTTGGCGCCGGAGAGCCCGGGCAGCGTGGCCAGCACTTCCGTGTCAAGCCAGCGCTGGAACAGCGGCGGCGAGTGCTGGTAGAGGGCCACCGGCCAGAGCGCGATCAGGGGTGCCGCGGCGAGCAGCGCCACGGCGAGGGCGGTGGCGTAGGCGCGGCTGCGCCATTCGGCGAACGCGGCGGGCAGGAGCAGCGCGGCGGCGGCCATGGCGAGGGGAGTCAGGGCACCCGTCGCCAGGAAGCCGATGCCGGTGCCGATGCCGAGCAGCAGGCCCCCGGGCAGCGGACGCTGCTGAGCCAGGGCGAATCCGTGAAGCGCGATGGCGAGGCCGGCCAGCAAGGCGGTCTCCGGCACCATCAGGTGCGCCCGGACCAGCAGGCCGACGCAGCCGATCAGGGCGATTATGGCGAGCCAGCCCTCGGTGCGGCCCAGCAGCCGGCGCCCGGCAAGCTTCACGAACACCAGGGCGATGGCGAGGTAGAACGGTGTCGCGAGCCGCGCGGCGTCGTGCAGCGGAAGCCAGCCGCCAGCCAGTTGCGCCGCAAGGGCCGCGGTCAGGTGGTAGAGGGGCGGCACCTCCAGCGCCGGTTCCCCGGCCAGCATCGGCACCACCCAGCTGCCGCCCCGGATGATGCTGTAGACGAGTCCGAAGTTCTCGGCCTCGTCGGGCTTCCAGGGGTCGTGCCCCATGATGCCCGTCAGCAGCCAGGCGGCAACCAGGGCGGCGTACAGCCAGGCCTTGGCCGGAGGCAGGACGTAGGAAGCCTCCTCCCGGGTTGCGCCGGCGGTCATCCGCTGCTTACTCCACCACCTTGAGCGTCTGGCCCGGAGCCGGTTCCCCCGTGGGATAGGCGCCGTTCATGAGCCGCAGGTAGCCCTCGGCGTTGCGGCCCAGCGGCGAGCCCTGAGCCAGGGTGGCGAAGGTGTCTCCCTTCCTTGCCTTGACCAGCTTCAGCCTCAGGGGCTCGGCGAGCTTGCGCTCGGCGTCGGTGATGGGATGGAAGCTGCGAGCGGCGGCCGTGATCTCCGACGCGTAGCGGCCGTAGCTGGAGGCCTGCTTCACGGTTCCCGCCAGGAGGTAGGCGTTCTCTCCCAGGAAAACCGTCGCGGCGTAGATCGGACGCCCCGAGCGCTGGATGGTGGTCGCGGCGGCGGGCAGGCCGCTGATGGCGGTGGTGTCCAACTCGGTGCCGGGGGAAATCTGAAGCTTGCGGCGCAGCAGGTCCGAGGGCGTGCCCTGGGCCTTGTCCAGCAGCCTGAGCTCCATGAGCGCATCGCCCGACGGACTGGTCGCCTGCACCCGGTCCGCCTGGTTCTTCAGGCGCCAGCCCTGGGGGAAGCGCAGGGCGAATCCCAGACCCGGGTGGTAGAACGCATTGCCGCGGGGCATGCCGAGCTCCGGGTTGTCGCCGAACACCACGCCGTCCAGCTCGCGCAGGTATTCGCCGGCGCCCCTGACCTGCGACGTGCCCGGCTTCGCCAGCCGGGTCGCTTCGCCCACCACTTCCTTCAGCCGGGTGTCGTTGTCCGGGTGGGTGGCGAACAGGCCGTGGTAGCGGCGCGGCTCGCGCCCCTCCTTGCGGGCGATCTCGGCGTCGAAGGTTTCCTGGTCCTTCAGCACTCCGATCACCTCGATCATGGCCTGGGGATCGTAGCCGGACCGCGCCAGGTATTCTGCGCCCAGCTTGTCGGCCTCCAGTTCGTGGTCCCGACCATAGCCGCTGATGATCGCGCTGCCCAGCACGTCCACGACGCTCTGGGCGACCTGGCCCACCTGGGGCACCACCGCGCCCACCACCGCGGCGCCCAGACCGGCGGCCATGGACGCGCTGTACTGGCGCACGCCGTGACGGGCGGTGACGTGGCCGATCTCGTGGCCCACCACCGCCGCCAGTTCGGCTTCCGAGTCCAGGTAGACGAGGATGCCGCGGGTGACGTATATGTAGCCGCCCGGCAGCGCGAAGGCGTTTATCTCGGGGCTGTCCACCACGGTGAAATGGTAGGAAATGCCGGCGCGGTGGCTGCTGGCCGCCAGCCGGGTCCCGATGCGGTTCACGTAGGCCTGCAGGCCGGGGTCCTTGTAGACCCCGTACTCCTTGCGCACTTCCCCGTCCGCCTTCTTGCCCAGCGCCAGTTCCTGTTCCTCCGACATCATCACGAAGTCGGGGCGGCCGGTAACCGGGTTGGCGGCGCAGTTGGCGAGCAGCGCGGCGGCGGTCAGCGCCACGGCGAGTTTCTCGGGGAGGCCGAAATTCATGCCCGATATTTTAAGTCGCGCGGACTTCCGCGGGGGACGCGTTGCGGACCCGGAAACGAAAAAAGGCAGCGCGAGGCTGCCTTTTCGCTCCCGGTTCCCCGGACTCAGGCGGCGGTCTTGGCCGCGCCCTTGGCGTACTTCTGGCGGAACTTCTCCACCCGGCCGGCGGTGTCCATGATCTTCTGCTTGCCGGTGTAGAAGGGGTGGCAGGCCGAGCAGACTTCGATTTGCAGATCCTTGCCCAGCGTGGAACGCACCTGGAAGCTGTTTCCGCAGCTGCAGGTGACCTTGATTTCCTTGTACTTCGGGTGAACGTCTGGCTTCATGGCTTCAATCCTTGATGCCCGCGCCGAGGGCGCAGATAAAGGCGCGCATTATCCATGATTTAGCTCGGGATGGCAACCCGAAGGCAGTGGCCACGGTCATCGGTGGAGGAAAGCGTGCCGAGGGGAAAACCGGAAGGCTGTCGAACGACGGCGGATGACTAGCCCCGCCCCATGGAATCGAAGAAGTAGGCGTCGCGACGCGGTAGGCGTAGCCCGGGTGCGGGAGCGACGCCAAGGGGACTTCACCGAAGACGCTTTGCGAAGCCACCAACGCGACCTCCCTTAGCCACGCCTCATGGAATCGAAGAAGTCCCCGTTGTTCTTCGTGGCCCGCAGTTTGTCGAGCAGGAATTCCGTGGCCTCCAGTTCGTCCATGGGGTAGAGCAGCTTGCGCAGCACCCAGACCTTCTGCAGCACCCCCTGTTCGATCAGCAGTTCCTCGCGCCGGGTGCCGGAGCGGTTGACGTTGATGGAGGGGTAGATGCGCTTTTCCGCCATGCGCCGGTCAAGATGGATTTCCATGTTGCCGGTGCCCTTGAACTCTTCGTAGATCACGTCGTCCATGCGCGAGCCGGTGTCGATCAGCGCGGTGGCGAGGATGGTGAGGGAGCCGCCTTCCTCGATGTTGCGGGCCGCGCCGAAGAAGCGCTTCGGCTTCTGCAGGGCATTGGCGTCCACGCCGCCGGTGAGCACCTTGCCGGAGGCCGGCTGCACCGTGTTGTAGGCCCGCGCCAGGCGGGTGATGGAGTCCAGCAGGATCACCACGTCCTTCTTGTGCTCCACCAGGCGCTTGGCCTTCTCGATCACCATCTCGGCCACCTGCACGTGGCGGCTGGCCGGCTCGTCGAAGGTGGAGGCCACCACCTCGCCGCGCACGGTGCGGGTCATCTCCGTGACTTCCTCCGGCCGCTCGTCGATGAGCAGCACGATGAGCACGATGTCCGGGTGGTTGGAAGTGATCGCGTGGGCGATGTGCTGCAGCAGCACGGTCTTGCCGGCCTTGGGCGGCGAGACGATCAGCCCGCGCTGGCCCTTGCCGATGGGAGCGATGATGTCGATGATGCGCCCCGTGAGGTTCTCCTCGGCCTTGATGTCGCGCTCCAGCCGGAACGACTGCGTCGGGTGAAGCGGCGTCAGGTTCTCGAACAGGATCTTGTTCTTGGCGTTTTCCGGCGCCTCGTGGTTGACCTTGTCCACCTTCACCAGCGCGAAATAGCGCTCGCCGTCCTTGGGCGTGCGGATCTCCCCCTCGATGGTGTCGCCGGTGTGCAGGTTGAAGCGCCGGATCTGCGACGGGCTTACGTAGATGTCGTCGGGCCCCGCCAGGTAGGACGTGTCCGGGGAACGCAGGAACCCGAATCCGTCCGGCAGCACCTCCAGGGTGCCGTCGCCGTAGATGATCTCCCCCTTGCGCGCGTGGTTCTTCAGCAGCGCGAAAATGAGGTCCTGCTTCCGCATCCGGCTCGCGTTCTCGATCTCGTTCGCAATGGCGATATCCACGAGTTCGGTGACGTGGCGTTGCTTCAGGTCGGAAAGATGCATGGCGGGGCCGGAGGGAGGAGGACCAGCGGGGATGACGGACTCGAGGTCGTAGTCAGGCGGCTCGGAGTCGCGCCTGCCCCTCGGTCCGGAGGAACGATGCCGGGAACGGCTGTGCTTGAGGGTGTTCAGAGGTGATTGTCTAGAAAAGCGGTGAGCTGCGACTTCGACATCGCGCCCACCTTGGTGGCTTCCACGTTGCCCTTCTTGAACAGCATCAGCGTCGGGATGCCCCGGATGCCGTAGCGTGGCGGCGTGGCCTGGTTGTCGTCGATATTGAGTTTCGCCACCTTGAGCCGGCCCGCGTACTCCCGCGCCACCTCGTCGAGGATGGGGGCGATCATCTTGCATGGTCCGCACCATTCAGCCCAGTAATCGACCAGGACTGGCGTATCGGACCTGAGCACCTCGGACTCGAAATTGTCGTCGGTGACGTAATGTATGTGCTCGCTCATAGAACTCCGTTGCCTGTTGCCTGGGAACCCCGAAGCCGCGGAGATATGCCGCGCGGGGGCAGTGCCAGCCGGGGGGTCAGAAACCTTGGAAGGGGAGTTGGTCCGGGGAATGAACGCCTATTATGGGAGAGTGCGGGAAAGTGTCAAGCACGGCGCAGAAACGCGGCGGCATTGCCGGCGGCGGATTCTGATAAAATCCGTCCGGAATCTTCAACCTCTCTCGTTCGCCTGCCCATGACTTACGTCGTCACCGAATCCTGCATCAAGTGCAAGTACACCGACTGCGTGGACGTCTGCCCGGTGGACTGCTTCCGCGAGGGCCCCAACTTCCTGGTCATCGACCCCGACGAGTGCATCGACTGCACCTTGTGCGTCGCCGAGTGTCCGGTGGAGGCGATCTTCGCCGAGGACGACGTGCCGGCGGAACAGAAGAAATTCATCGCCCTCAACGCGGAACTGGCGAAGGCCTGGCCGCCCATCATCGAAAAGAAGGACGCGCTGCCGGACGCCGACGAATGGGCTTCCGTCAAGGAGAAGCTGGACAAGCTCGAGCGATAACAGCCGCGACCCACGTCCTGAACCCGAGCTGCGGGCCGCCATAAGCGGCCCGCAGCGCTTCCGGCGCCTGCAGTAACATCTCCCGGGTTGATGCCCGCCCCGATGGAAATCTCCCACCACCTGAACATTCCGGAAACCGAGATCGAGATCACCTTCGTGCGCGCCCAGGGCGCCGGTGGCCAGAACGTCAACAAGGTTGCGTCCGCGGCCCATCTCAGATTCGACATCCCGGCCTCTTCCCTGCCCGAGGCGATCAAGGAGCGCCTGCTGGCGCTCCGCGACAAGCGCATCAGCAAGGACGGGGTGCTGGTGATCAAGGCCCAGGCCCACCGTACCCAGGACAAGAACCGGGAGGAGGCGCTGGCGCGTTTGTGGCAGCTTG
>DASTHR010000429.1:0-2376 GCA_035718105.1 Burkholderiales bacterium | reverse complement strand
CTATGGCGATTTTCCCGTGGACCGGCGGGGCTCGCGGGGCTCAGTCTGGCGGTGGGGGTCGCCCTGGCGAGGGCCTGCGATACCCTTGGCGTCGCGGGTATCCGCCTCAAGTGGCCCAATGACGTCGTGCACGGGGCTGGCAAGCTCGCGGGCACCCTGATCGAGGTTCAGGGCGAAATGCAGGGGCCGAGCTGGGCGGTGATCGGGATCGGCATCAACTTGCGCCTTGCCCCCGAATCGCGCTCCCGCATCGACCAGCCGGTCGACGATCTGGCGTCCCTGGCGCCCGAGCTGCCGGCGCGCAGCCGGGTACTGGGGGTGGTGCTGGATCATGTGGTGCAGGTCCTGTCCGCCTTCGAGGCGGGCGGCTTCGCGGTCCAGAGGGAGGAATGGACCCGGCGCCATGCCTTCCAGGACCGCAAGGTGGCTGTGCTGCTTCCGGGCGGCGGAACGCTCGAGGGCGTCGCGCGCGGTGTGGAGGACGATGGATCGCTGCTGCTGCAGACGCCGTCGGGGATGCGCCGTCTGTTCGGCGGCGAATTGAGCCTGCGGGAGCGCGCGTGATCATCCTCGCGGTGGATGCCGGCAACACCCGCTTCAAGTGGGGACTGCACGACGGCAGTGCCTGGAAGTCGACGGGCGCGCTGCCCCACGCCGACCGGGACGAGCTTGCCGCGGCCTGGGCAGGGCTGGATGTGCCGGAGCGCATCGCCGTGTCCAACGTCGCTGGCGCCCAGGCCGGAAGCTTCCTGCGCGGCCGCTTCGCCCACTGGGACGCGGAGCAGCTCTGGATCCGCTCGCAGGCGGAGCAGTGCGGGGTGCGAAACGCCTATCTCGATCCGGGTCAGCTCGGTTGCGATCGCTGGGCGTCACTGATCGCCGCGCGCAGTCTCGAGGCCGGCCCCTGCCTGGTGGTGACCGCGGGCACGGCACTGACCGTGGACGCGCTGTCCGGCGACGGATGGTTCCTGGGCGGCATCATCGTGCCGGGCGTCGGGCTGATGAAGCGGGCCCTGGCAGGCAATACCGCGGGACTGCGCGACGAGCCGGGCGCCGTCCAGGACTTTCCTCGCAGCACCGCCGATGCCATCGAGAGCGGCGCCGTCCAGGCGCTGGCGGGCGCCGTCGAGCGCATGGCCGCGCTGCTCGCGGCGCGCAGCCGCGCCGCGCCCGCCTGCCTGATGAGTGGCGGCGCCGCGCAGACTCTCGCCATGAGGCTAAGCCTTCCGGTGCGGAGGGTGGATAATCTGGTGCTCGAAGGACTGCTGATCATGGCGCGCGAATCCGACCCCAAATGAGGGCGCTGTTCTTCCTGCTGCTTGCCGCCAACCTGGTGCTGGCGGCGTTCGTGCTCTCGGACGCCGCGCCGCGCGGGGACAGCCACCGCCCGGAGTTGCTGCAGCCCGAGAAAATCCGGCTGCTGCCCGCCGATGCACCGCCGGCGCCTGCGCCTGTGGCCGTGCCGGCGCCGTCCCCCGCCGCCTGCCTGGAATGGGGACCGTTCCGGCCGGGCGAGGTGGCGGCCGCCGAAGTCGCAATCGGGAAACTCCAGATCGGCCATCGGCTGGAGGCGCGGCAGCTGGAGGTGGAGGACGACTCCGGCTACTGGGTTTACATTCCGCCACTCCGGAGCCGGCAGGAGGCGGAGCAGAAAATCGCCGAGCTGAAGGGCCTGGGCATAAGCGACTATTTCCTGGTGCAGGGGGAGGGGAAATGGAAGCACGCCATATCCCTGGGAATGTTCCGTACCGAGGAGGCGGCGAAGGCCCAGTTGGATGCTCTGGCGCGCAAAGGAGTCCGGTCGGCGCAGAGCGGGAAGCGCGAGCGCCCGGTGCGACTCACGGTGTTCGTGGCGCGAGATGCCGACGAAGCACTCGCAGCGAAGCTGGTGGAGCTCCGGAACGGCTTTCCTGGATCCGATCTGAAAGCCGTGGTGTGCGCGGGGCCAGGTCAGGGCTAAGCCGCCCCGCGGCGCGGCGGCGCCGGCCGAAGCGTCTCGCCGCACTGCTGCGACCCGGGGGCTTCCGCCTGCGGGACGGGCGGCTGCTGAAGATGCGCCCGATCCGGGAAAGCGACGCCGAGGGCCTGCGCGCGGCGTTTTACCGGCTCTCGGACGAGTCCCGCTACCAGCGCTTCATGGCCCCGGTTAAGGAACTCACTCCGGAGATGCTGGAGCGGGCGACGCGCCTCGACCCGTCGCGGGAAGTCGCGCTGGTCATCACGCACGGCGCCGACGCGGGCGAGATCATCGCGGGCGGCGCCCGTTTCGCCGGAGACCCGGACCACGATTGCTGCGAGTTCGCGGTGACGCTGGTGGATGACTGGCAAGGTCTGGGGCTCGGCCGCCGGCTCATGCGCAAGCTCATGCGGGTGGCC
>DASTHR010000428.1:0-3693 GCA_035718105.1 Burkholderiales bacterium | reverse complement strand
TTGGAGAACATGCGGCGGAACTCCAGGCCCTCCACGGTCTCCCGCAGCCTTGCCACGTCCGACTCGATTCCCTCCAGCGTGGCGTCGTCGTTGTCGGCGCGGGCCATGCCGAACAGCTCCAGGCTGTCGCGCAGCCCCTGGTCCACGCTGCTCAGGGTTTCCACCACGCCGGCCAGGGACTTGCGCTCGCGGCCCAGTTCCTGGGCGCGCTGGGTGTCGTTCCAGACGGCGGGGTCTTCCAGCAGGCGGCTTACTTCGGCGAGGCGCTTTTCCTTCTCTTCGAAGTCAAAGATACCTCCGCAGGTCCGCCACCCGCCGGGTGAGGTCCGCAATGGTGTTGGCGATGGCGTTGGCGCGTTCGGCTTCCATGAGGGCAATCCCGGGAAAACCGGGGATTATACCCCAGCCGAGTCCGCCCCTCAGGGCAACCGCAGCCCCCCGCCCGGCCCGGCGCGGGTCGCCGGGCCGGGGTCGGCTGAAGATCCATGTTCTGGGGCGTCTGGAGAATCCCTAGGCGGCTTCCCAGTGCTGCAGAACCAGCTGCAGCGTGCTCGCTCCGGCGTACTCGTTCACGTCGAGGCGGTACACCGCCTGCAGCTGCCGCGGCAGGGGCTGCGTGTTGAAGAATAGCATCCCCTCGAAGACGCGTTGTCCGCGCCGCAGGCGCAGCCGCAGGTGTTTCTCGCCCACCACCCGCTGCGACTCCACGGTGAAGCGGTCGCAGAAGGCCGGGGCCGGGAAGCCCTGGCCCCAAACCTGATCGGCGATGGCCTGCGCCAGTTCCAGCCGGGTGTCGTTTTCCGGCAGGGAGCCGTCGCTGGCGATCACCCGCTCCAGATCCTCGGGGGAGAGCAGGGCGGCGGCCACCTCCTCGAAGGCGTCCCGGAAGCGCCCGAAGTCTTCCTCGGCAATGGTGAGCCCGGCGGCCGCGGCGTGGCCGCCGAAGCGCCGAATCAGCCCCGGGTGGCCTTTGGCCACCCGGTCGAGGGCGTCCCGAAGGTGCAGCGACGGAACCGAGCGCCCCGAGCCCTTCAGCTCTCCCGCTCCGCCCCGGGCGAATGCGATCACCGGGCGATGAAAGCGCTCCCTGATGCGCGAGGCGAGGATCCCGATCACGCCCTGGTGCCAGGCCGGATCGTATAGGCTGACGGAGAAGGCGTCGTCCACCGCCAAGCGTTCCAGGCAAGCCAGGGCCGACTCCTGCATGCCCGCTTCCACGGCGCGCCGCCGCCGGTTGAGGGCGTCAAGTTCGGCTGCCGCCGGGGCCGCCGCCGCGTCGTCGGCCGCGAGCAGGCACTCGATGCCCACGCTCATGTCGTCCATGCGGCCGGCGGCGTTGAGGCGCGGCCCTGCGACGAAGCCCAGGTCGTAGGTGGAAGCGCGGGCCGGGTCCCGGCCTCCCGCCCGCAGCAGCGCGCTCACCCCGGGGGAAGCCTTGCCTGCGCGGATGCGCTTCAGCCCCTGGGCCACCAGGACGCGGTTGTTGTCGTCCAGGCGCACCACATCGGCCACGGTACCCAGCGCCACCAGGTCCAGGTGCTGGGCCAGGTTGGGCTCGGGGCGCGAGGCGAAGGCGCCGCGTCTGCGCAACTCCGCGCGCAGGGCCAGCATCAGGTAGAACATCACGCCCACGCCCGCCAGGTTCTTGCTGGGGAAACCGCAGCCCGGCTGGTTGGGGTTGACGATGGCGGCTGCCGCCGGCAGCTGCTCCCCGGGGAGGTGGTGGTCGGTGATCACCACCCGCATGCCCAGGCGGTTTGCTTCCTCCACGCCCTCGCAGCTGGCGATGCCGTTGTCCACGGTGATCAGCAGCTCGGGGCCGCGGGTGTCGCGGGCGAGGCGCACGATTTCCGGCGAGAGGCCGTAGCCGAACTCGAAGCGGTTAGGCACCACGTAACCCACCCGCGCACCCAGCGCCCCCAGGGCGCGCATGCCCAGGGCGCAGGCGGTGGCGCCATCGGAGTCGTAGTCGGCGACGATCAGCATGCGGCGGCCGGCCGCGATGGCTTCCGCCAGCAGCACCGCGGCGCCTTCCGCCCCCTTCAGGGTTTCCACCGGATGCAGGGCGGCGAATTCGGTGTCGAGCTGCTCTGCGCGCTCGATGCCCCGGGCCGCGTACACCCGGGCCAGCACCGGGTGGATGCCGCGGGCGCGCAGCGCGGCGACGCTGGTGTCGGCGCAGGGACGCGGCTCAATGCGGGGCATGAGAAAAAGTGGGAGAATGAAAAATCAGGAACGACGCTAGAATCGCCGCGCAATTATGACAAAAATCCGCCCACTTGAACCCGAAAAGCTGCTGCGCCGCTGTGACCCCGCGTGCTTCGGCTTCGAAACCACCACGCAACTGGAGGACGTGAAGGAAGTCCTGGGCCAGGAGCGCGCGGTCGAGGCCGTGCGCTTCGGCATCGGCATCCGCTGCGAGGGATACAACCTCTACCTGCTGGGGCCCACCGGCACGGGCAAGAAGGCGTTTGTGCGGCGCCTGCTCGAGTCCCGCGCGCCGGGTGAGCCGCGCCCCGACGACTGGTGCTACGTCCACAATTTCGAGCAGCCCCACCGCCCGCAGGCCCTGCGGCTGCCGCCGGGGCGGGGCGCGAAGCTCAAGGCCGACGTGCAGCAGCTGGTGGAGGAACTCAGGTCGGCGATTCCCGCGGTGTTCGAAAGCGACGAGTACCGGGCGCGGGCCGAGCAGATCGACGCCGAGTTCAGCGAACGCCAGGAGAAGGCCTTCGGCGAGCTCGGCCAGGAAGCCGCGGGGCACGGCGTCGCGCTGCTGCACACGCCCTCCGGGTTCTCCTTCGCGCCCACCCGGGACGGGGAGGTGATCAGCCCCGACGAGTACGCCAAGCTCCCCGAGGAGGAGCGCGCCCGCATCGTCAAGGTGGTGGCCGAACTGGAGGAGAAGCTGCAGAAGCTCATCCGCCAGGTGCCGCGCTGGCGCAAGGAGCGGCGCGAGCGGGTGCGCAGGCTCAACCGCGAGATGACCATGCTCGCGGTCGGCCACCTGATCGACGAGCAGAAGGAAGAGTATGCGCCGCTGCAGGGCGTCTGCGACTACCTGGACGCGGTGCGCGAGGACGTGCTGGACAACATCGACGAGTTCCGCAAGACCGCGGATGCGCAGGCGGCCCCGGGGGGGGCGCTGGCCGAAGAGCCGCCCTCGGTGCGCCGCTACCGGGTGAACCTGCTGGTGGGGGACGGCGCGGGCTCCGGTGCGCCGGTGGTGTTCGAGGACAATCCGACCTACAACAACCTCGTGGGGCGGGTGGAGCATGTCTCGCAGTACGGCGCCCTGGTCACCGATTTCACCCTGATCAAGGCGGGCGCGCTGCACCGGGCGAACGGTGGCTACCTGCTGCTGGACGCCTACAAGCTGCTGACCCAGCCCTTCGCCTGGGATGCCCTGACGCGGGCGTTGAAATCCCGGGAGCTGCGCATGGATTCCCTGGGCCAGATGCTGTCCCTGGTGAGCACCGTGTCCCTGGAGCCGGAGCCGATTCCCCTGGACCTCAAGGTGATCCTGTTCGGCGAACGCCTCTGGTATTACCTGCTGCACGCCTACGACCCGGAATTCGGGGAGCTGTTCAAGGTGGCGGCGGATTTCGAGGAGGACATCGACCGGAGCGCAGACAGCCATCAGCTTTATGCCCGCCTCATCGCCACCCTGGCCCAGCGGGAAAAGCTGCTGCCCTT
>DASTHR010000427.1:0-2459 GCA_035718105.1 Burkholderiales bacterium | reverse complement strand
TAACGTAAAGACGCCTTTCCTCGAACCAGCCGCCGTTGTCTTCCTGGCGGTCATTGGCGTCCCAGGCCAGCATGGGCTGTCCGGCGGCGTCGCTCAGCAGCCAGCGGGGGCCGGCGTCCATGCTGTGCTGGAACAGCAGGTTGCCGGCAAGGTCGTAGGCGGGCGCGGCGCCGCGGGGGAGGTTCTCGTGGCGCTGCTGGGTCCAGCGCACCGGTTTGGTGGGGGTGATGTACTGCATCACCAGGTTGCCGCGCGGGTCGCGGATCCACAGCGGCTTGCCCTCGGCGTCGAGTTTGGAATAGGTGAACTGGAATTCGTCCTTCCAGTTCCTGCCGGCATAGCGCAGCGGCCCGCTGGGGCTGGGCACGCGGTTGTGGGCGATGGCGATGACCTCGCGGCCGAGACTGTCGAGGATGGTGCGGGCCGGAGTATTGGCGTGCCGCGCCGCCAGCCAGCCGGCGCGCTGCCCGGGATCGGCGCGATACAGGCCGGCGCTGGTCCGCGCCAGGGCGTCCGCTGGCGGAAGGCTGTTACGGGAGTGGTACCAGGCGCTTTCCAGCACCGTGTCGTTCTGGTCCCAGGCCTCGACCTGCCACGGCGTGAAGCGCACCCGCGCGAGGGTGCCATCGGGAAACTCGGTGCGCACCACCCGGCCTGCCGCATCATAGAACATCGTGGTGCTCACGCCGTTCGCCTGCGGGGTTTCGCAGCCGAAGCCCTGCACGCTGAACGCCGGCTCGAACTGGCGCACCGGCTTGCCCTTGTTATTGAGGACGGTGAGGCCGTTGACGATCCAGCGCAGCGGTCCGTCGGTCCGCTCGGGCTCGGCCTGCTGCTTGGTCATCAGCGCCTGGCCGGCACCATCGGCGCATTCCAAGCTCACCTGCAGGGGACTGTTGGCGCTCCCGGGCTGGCTGGCGTGAATCTCGCGGGCGATGGCGCAAGCCCCCGCGGGGCGCGTGGCCCAGGCAACAATGCCGTGGTCGTCGATGGCTTCGCCGAAGTGGTAGACGAAGCGCACGCTGGCGCCGGCGAGCCACTGGCGGGTCCGAGTCGCGTCCAGGGTCGGCGCCGAGCAGAAGGCGCGCACCTCGGCGGACGGCTTGTTGCACAGGGCGAAGTCGAAGCCGCCGAGATGATCGCCCTCCCAGTCGGGCGGGGCCCCGGGCACCGCACGGTTCTTGCCTTGGCTGGCAGCGGCCACCACGCGCCCCAGCAGGTCGTGCGCCACGGCGCTGTGGTTGCCGTGGGCGTCCACCATCTCCACCGGCGCCAGCAGGCGATGGTCGAAGCGCTCGATGCGAACGGTATTGCCCTTGGCGTCGCGACTGGAACGGACGTAGAGGTCACGCTCGTCGTAGGCCAGGGTGGTTTCGCCGCCGAAGGCGTCGCGGTAGCGCTCCGGCAGATAGAAGTGGCGGCGGGCATCCGCGGCGAATCCCGCCGTCCCGGAGCGCATCCAGTACTGTCCCTGGAGCGTCGGCTCGATACTGGCGCCCGGAACGTAGCCGCTGCGGGCGGCCTCCGCGAGCAGGGTGCGCGGCGTCACGCCCGGCGCCAGCCGCCAGGCGAGCCGGTCGGCCATGGGGTCCTGGGCATCGGCGCGGCCGAAAACGGCAGCCAGGAGGGCATCGGTGAGCGCAAGCTTGTAGTCCTCGTACTTCAGGCCGCGGGGACCGAGCCTGCCGAAGGGCAGCGCTCCGGAGGGGGCCGCGACATCGCTGGCGTCGTCGAAGTAGAGCGTGCGGGTGTGCTCCACCAGGCGGCTCTGCGGGGCCGTGCCGATGGCCTGATCGTGATAGGCCCTGGAGGTGACGGCCACCGCCGGCGCCGTCGCATCCAGCGGGCCGTACAGGTCGCTCAGCCGCAGCCGGGCGAAATCCGCCGGCGCGTAATAGCGCGCGTCGGCGCGCACGATGCCCTTCAGTTCGTAACTGAGGGTCTCGCAGGGCAGGCGCAGGCGGTGATGACGCAGGGCGGGGCGGGGCTGGGTGACGCCCGCCGAAGCGGCGGGCAGCAGGACGTCCTGGGTGTAGCGGATCTCGGTGCAGGCGAGGTGGGTTTCCGCCTGCACGGCGGTGATGAGATCCGGGCGCGGCAGCGCCCCGTGGTCGCCGGGCGCCCAGCGCCCGTAGCCCACCGAGACCGATTGCTGCGGCTGACCATATTCATCGTGGCGCAGGTGCAGCGCATGGGCGATGCGCGGGTCGGGCTTCAGCTCGGCGGCCCCGCTCAGATCCAGCTCGTGATGGTAGGTGAGCGCCTCGCTTTCGGTCACCAGGAACACGGCATGGCGGTTGGGCCCGCGGCCCTGCACCTTCCGGATGCGGCAATTGTGGGTGGCGACGGAGAACAGGCGGGTGGGCAGGTGGCGGGGGGCATTGCCCGACAGCGCCGGCCCGTCGAGCTCGTAGACCTCCCGGCGCAGCACCATGCCCTTGCAGGCGCGCAGGGCTTCA
>DASTHR010000426.1:0-2276 GCA_035718105.1 Burkholderiales bacterium | reverse complement strand
GTCCTCACCGCAGCTTCAGCGTCGAGAGCCCGAACAGCACCAGCAGCATCGTGATGATCCAGAAGCGCACGACGACCTGGTTCTCCTTCCATCCCTTGAGCTCATAGTGGTGGTGCAGCGGCGCCATGCGGAAAATGCGCTTCCCCGTCAGCTTGAAGGACGCCACCTGCAGCATCACCGACAGGGTCTCCACCACGAACAGGCCGCCCATGATGAAAAGCACGATCTCCTGGCGCACGATGACGGCGATCACGCCCAGGGCGGCGCCCAGCGCCAGCGCGCCGACGTCGCCCATGAAGACCTCCGCCGGGTAGGCGTTGAACCAGAGAAAGGCGAGCCCCGCGCCGGCGATGGCGCCGCAGATCACCGCCAGTTCCCCCGCTCCCGGGATGTGGGGAAATCCCAGGTACTTGGCGAACACCGCATGGCCCGCCACGTAGGCGAAGATGGCGAGTGCGCTGGCCACCATCACGGTTGGCATGATGGCCAGGCCGTCGAGGCCGTCGGTGAGGTTGACGGCGTTGCTGGTGCCCACGATCACGAAATAGGTGAGGCCCACGAAGCCCAGGACCCCCAGCGGCACCGCCACCGCCTTGAAGAAGGGAATGATCATTTCGGTCTGCGCCGGCAGCTTGGCGGTAAAGGTCAGATACAGCGCCACCAGCAGGGCGATGAGCGACTGCCAGAAAAACTTGGACCGGGCCGATAGCCCCTTGGGGTTGCGATGAACCACCTTGCGGTAGTCGTCCACCCAGCCGACGATGCCGAAGCCCAGGATGGTGAACAGCGTCACCCACACGTAGCGGTTGCTGAGGTCGCCCCACAGCACCGTGGTGATGGCGACGGAGACCAGGATCAGCGCCCCACCCATGGTCGGCGTGCCGGCCTTGGAGAGATGGGACTGTGGTCCGTCGTTGCGCACGGCCTGGCCGATCTTGTAGGCAGTGAGCTTGCGGATCATCGCCGGCCCGACTATGAAGGAGATCAGCAGCGCGGTCATCGCCCCGAGCACGGTGCGCAGGGTGATGTAGCCGAACACGTTGAATGCCCTGACATCCTGGGCCAGCCACTGGGTCAGCCACAGCAGCATCTCACGCTCCCGCTGCCGGACCCGGCAGCTCGAAACTCTTGACCACCCGCTCCATGCGCATGAAGCGGGATCCCTTGACCAGTACCGTCACGCCGGGGGCGAGCAGGTTCTCCAGTTCCGCCAGCAGATCCTCGATGCGCTCGAAGTGCCGTGCGCCCGGACCGAAGGCCCGCGCCGCGTGGACGCTCGCCTCCCCCAGCGCCAGCAGCGCATCCACGGCGCAGGCCCGGGCCTTGCGCCCGATCTCGGCATGCAGGGCGGCCGCGCCGCTGCCGAGTTCACCCATGTCACCGATCACCAGCAGCCTTTTCCCCGGCGCCGCCGCCAGCACATCGAGGGCCGCCGCCACCGACTCGGGGTTGGCGTTGTAGGTGTCGTCGATCAGCGTGGCGCCGCGGATGGCGGGCACGCGCTGCAGCCGGCCCTTGACCCCGGAGAACGCCGCCAGGCCCCGGGCGATGGCGGCGGGCGCGACATCCAGGGCAACGGCCGCCGCCGCCGCGGCGAGCGCGTTGCGCACGTTGTGCAGCCCCGGCACCCGAAGCTTGGTGTCCACTTCCGCGCCCGGCAGGCGCAGGTGGAGTTCGGTGGCCTCGGGGCCGATCCGGCAGCCGGCACTCACGGCAGCCGCCTGCACCAGGCCGAAGTCCACCACCCGGCGCGCCCCCGCCGCGGCGCGCCACAAGCCCGCGAAGTCGTCGTCGGCATTGATCACCGCCGCGCCGCCGGGGGCCAGCCCCTCGAATATTTCCCCCTTGGCGCGGGCGATGCCCTCCCGGGTCTTGAGGAACTCGATGTGCGCGCTGCCGGCATTGGTGATCAGCGCCACGTCCGGACGCGCGAGTCGCGTGAGGTAGGCGATCTCGCCGGCGTGGTTCATGCCCATCTCGATCACGGCATAGCGATGCCCGGGGCCCAGCCGCAGCAGCATCAGCGGCACGCCGATGTCATTATTGAGATTGCCCTGGGTCGCGAGCACCGCCGCCGGCGCGCCCGCGGCCTCGCGCAGGATGGAAGCCAGCATCTCCTTCACCGTGGTCTTGCCATTGCTGCCCGTGAGGGCCACCAGCGGCATGCGGAACTTCCCCCGCCAGTGGGCCGCCAGTTCCCCAAGCCCGATGCGGGTATCGGCGACCACCAGCAGCGGAATTGATGCGCCGGCGAAGCGGGGCGCGGCATCGGCGGC
>DASTHR010000425.1:0-6785 GCA_035718105.1 Burkholderiales bacterium | reverse complement strand
GGAACGAGCGACCCCTTTGCACTGAGAAGCGGACTGGGCGGCGACTATCCTGACCGGCCGTTATTGGCCGACAGCGGCCACCTGGAGTCTTCATCCGGACTGGCAGCAATGGCCGACAAGCCGCCTATCCAGGGGAGCCATTCTGTCCGTCCTGCCCAGACATACCAACCAATGCTGTCTGGGCAATTCCGCCTATCTTCCGCTTAGACAAATAAAGCGGCCCGCATCGAGGCGGGCCGCTTGCCTTGCCGGACTGCCGCTTGCGTCAGAATTTCACGACGATGTCCTCGTCGAGCACCATGTACTGGCAGGCCAGCCGGTACCGGGGCGCCAGGTCGGTGACCTCGATCGCCTCCAGCTCGGGCTTCTTCACCTTGCCGGTAAGCAGCAGCGCCACCTTCTCCTTCTCGGTGAGGTGCACCCCCATGGGCGGCTTGGCGCCCAGGTGAAGCACCTCCACCACGCAGGAGCCGCATTCGCCGTTGCGGCAGTCGCACTCGATGGGGATCCGGTGCTGGGTCGCGAGGCCCAGGATGCTGTGCCGGTCGCCGGCGGTCGCGTACACCGTGACGTCCTTCTTCATCCGCGGGGAGCTGAATGTAACATTCGCCATGTCGGTTTCTCCTTCAGCGCACCACGTCGAAGCTGGTGCCGGCGGGATCGCTGTCGAGTGCGTCGAAGATCTTGTCGAGGATCTTCACCAGCACGTTGAGCGCGCCCTGGTAGCCCCAGATGGGGAAGCGGTGGTGGTGGTGGCGGTCAAAGATCGGGAAGCCGATCCGGATCAGGGGCACCCCGGTGTCGCGCTCCAGGAGCTTGCCGTAGGTGCTGCCGATCAGGTAGTCCACCGGCTCGGTGGCGAGCAGCGAGCGCAGGTGCCACAGGTCCTTGCCCGGATACACCTTGGCCTGCTTGCCGAAGGGACTCGCCGAGAGCAGCGACTCCATCTTCTCGACGAAGCTCTTGGTGGAGTTGGTAACCACGATGTGCACCGGCTCGGCCCCCAGCTCCAGCAGGAATCCGGTGAGCCCCAGCACCATGTCGGGGTCGCCGAACAGCGCGAAGCGCTTGCCGTGGAGGTAGGCCTGGGAGTCGGCAATGGCGTCCACCAGCCGCCCGCGCTCCTTCTCCAGGGACTCGGGGATGGGCTTGCCGGTGAGGCGCGAGACTTCCATGAGGAAGGCGTCGGTGCCGGTGACGCCGATGGGGCAATTGAGGCGCACCACCTCCTGGCCCTTCTCCCTGGCATACTCCATGGACTTATCGACGCTGATGGCCTGGAGCGCCACGGTGGCCTTGGCGTTCAGGGCCGCGCGCGCGTCCTCGATCCTGGTACCGCCGTCGTACATGCGGAATTCGCCGTCGGCGGGGGTGTCGAAGACGTCGCTCGGGTCCGACAGGAAGGTGTACTTCACCTCCATGGCGTCGAGCATGCGCTTCAGCTCGCGGTTGTTGCCGACGCAGTAGCCGTCGAAGCCGGTGGCGATGTTGATGCCCTCGCCGGGAACGCGCTCGCGGCCCTCCCAGCACGACTTCAGGATCCCCTTCAGCATGTTGTCGTAGCCGGTGACATGGCTGCCGACGAAGGACGGGGTGTGGGCGAAGGGCACCGGCAGGTCCTCGGGCACCGAGCCCTTGGCCTTGGCGTTCTTGATGAAGGCGTCCAGGTCGTCGCCGATCACCTCCGCCATGCAGGTGGTGGAGACCGCGATCATCTTCGGCTTGTACAGGGCGTGGGCGTTGGCCAGGCCGTCAATCATGTTGTTCATGCCGCCGAACACCGCCGCGTCCTCGGTCATGGAGTCGGAGACGCAGGAACTGGGCTCCTTGAAGTGGCGGTTGAAGTGGGAGCGGAAGTAGGCCACGCAGCCCTGGGAGCCGTGTACGTAGGGCAGCGTGCCCTCGAAGCCCGCGGCGCACAGCACCGCGCCCAGCGGCTGGCAGGCCTTGGCCGGATTGATGGTCACGGCCTCGCGCTTGAAATTGAGCTCGCGGTACTCCCAGCTCTTGGTCCAGTCCTGCACCCGCTGCACCTCGGCCGCGGGCGCCGCGTCCTCGAAGGCGCGCTTGGACTCCATCAGGGAGCGGTACTCCGGCTCCCGGAACAACTCGTTGTGGTCGAGGATCTTCTCTGCACTCTGTGTCATTTCGATTCTCCTTTCGCAGGACGTGTCAGGCGCTGCGCTGTAACCCATCGACATGGCGGGTTGCGCCGCTGCGCGGCTAACCCACCCTACATTCCTACTTTTTCCAGGGCGCCTTGGTCATTCCCCAGACCGGGCTGTTGATGGCCATGTCCATGTCGCGAGCGAAGATGGCGAAGCCGTCATAGCCGTGGTAGGGGCCCGAGTAGTCCCAGGAGTGCATCTGGCGGAAGGGCACGCCCATCTTCTGGAAGATGTACTTCTCCTTCACGCCCGAGCCCACCAGGTCGGGGCGGATCCGGTCCACGAAGGTCTCCAGCTCGTGGGCGGTGACGTCGTCGTAGATCAGGGTGCCGTCCTTGGCGTAGGGTGCTGTGCGCTGGTAGTCGTCGCCGTGGGCGAACTCGTAGCCCAGGCCCACCACCTCCATGCCCAGGTCCTCGTAGGCGCCCACGGTGTGGCGCGGCCGCAGCCCGCCCACGTAGAGCATGACTTTCCTGCCCTCGAGCCGCGGCCGGAACTTGGCGATGATGGCGTCGCACAGGGGCTGGTACTTGGCGATCACCTTCTCGGCGTTGGCCTTGATGGTGTCGTCGAACTGCTCGGCGATGGCGCGCAGGCTGGCGGCGATCTTGGTCGGCCCGAAGAAGTTGTACTCCATCCAGGGGACGCCGTACTTCTCCTCCATGTGGCGCGCGATGTAGTTCATCGAGCGGTAGCAGTGGATGAGGTTCAGCTTCACCCGGGGCGTCTTCTCCATCTCTACCAGCGAGCCGTCGCCGGACCACTGGGCCACCACCCGCAGCCCCATCTCCTCCAGCAGGATGCGGGAGGTCCAGGCATCGCCCCCGATGTTGTAGTCGCCGATGATGGCGACGTCGTAGGGCCCGGGCTCGTGTTTCGTCGCCTCGGCCTTGTCCAGCACCCAGTCGCGCACCGTGTCGTTGGCGATGTGGTGCCCCAGGGACTGGGACACGCCGCGGAAGCCCTCGCAGCGCACCGGGACCACGGTGAGCCCGGTTTCCTTGGCCTTCTTCTTGGCCACGGCCTCGATGTCGTCGCCGATCAGGCCGATGGGGCATTCGGACTGGATGCTGACCCCCTTGGCGAGGGGGAACAGCCCCTTGATCTCGTCCAGGATGCGGTCGAGCTTCTTGTCGCCGCCGAAGACGATGTCCTTCTCCTGGAAGTCGGAGGTCACCTGCATGACGACGAAGTTGTCCACGCCGCCGGTGCCGGAGGCGTAGTTGCGCCGCGTGCCCCAGGAGTACTGGCCGCAGCCCACGGGGCCGTGGGAGACATGGACCATGTCCTTGATCGGGCCCCACACCACGCCCTTGGAGCCGGCGTAGGCGCAGCCGCGGATGGTCATCACCCCGGGCAGGGACTTGATGTTGGATTTGACGCCGCAGTCAGGCTTGCCCTCCTCGTGCACGTTGAGGTGCTTGGCGCGCTTCTTGGCGGCCTTCTCCGGATAGGCCGACAGCGCCTCGTCGATGAGGGCCCGGTTGCGGGCCTTGATGTCTTCGGGAATCGCGCTCATGGTTCGCTCCTCGGTGTGGGGGTCAGGCGGCGACCGCCTTGGCCTTGCCGACGATGGATTCGTCGTCCTTGGTCATGATCCCGAACTCCAGCAGCAGGTCCTCCAGCTCGTCCATGGTGATGGGAGAGGGGATCACGCCCTTGCCCTTGTTGTCGTGGATCTTGCGCGCCAGCGCCCGGTACTCGTCGGCCTGCTTGGATTCCGGGTCGTACTCGATCACCGTCATGCGCCGCAGCTCCGCGTGCTGCACCACGTTGTCCCGGGGCACGAAGTGGATGAGCTGCGTGCCCAGCTTCTTCGCCAGGGCGTCCGCCAGCTCGTACTCCTTGTCGGTCTTGCGCTCGTTGCAGATCAGGCCGCCCAGGCGCACGCCGCCGGCGTTGGCATACTTCAGGATGCCCTTGGAGATGTTGTTGGCGGCGTACATGGCCATCATCTCGCCGGACATGACGATGTAGATCTCCTGCGCCTTGTTCTCGCGGATGGGCATGGCGAAGCCCCCGCACACCACGTCACCCAGCACATCGTAGGAGACGTAGTCCACATCCTCGTAGGCGCCGTTCTCCTCGAGGAAGTTGATGGCGGTGATGACGCCGCGCCCGGCGCAACCGACACCGGGCTCGGGGCCGCCGGACTCCACGCACTTGATGTCCTTGTAGCCGAGCCTGAGCACGTCCTCGAGCTCGAGGTCCTCCACGCTGCCGGCCTCGGCGGCGAGGGAGAGCACCGTGTCCTGAGCCTTGGCGTGCAGGATCAGGCGGGTGGAATCGGCCTTCGGGTCGCAACCGACGATGAGGATGCGCTGATCCAGTTCCGCCAGCGCCGCGAGGGTGTTCTGCGAGGTGGTAGACTTCCCGATGCCGCCCTTGCCGTAGAACGCGATCTGCCTTAAGCCGCTCATGCCAATCTCCTTTAGTGGGTTTGCGCAGTGTCCCGAACCGTATGCCGGACCCGTCACGCCCCATCTATCGCAAGGGTCGTGCCACCTTGGCGCGCGCCGGGTATCCCGCTGTAATGAAGGCGCTTTTCCGCCGGCGGTGGGCGCGCGCGCCGATGTAGCGAATGCGACAATGGGCGCGCCGGGTGTCGCAAAGGGCCCCGCCCGCCGGCGGCGGCGCGCGGCGCCATGAGCCCCGCAGGCGTCCCCGAACCGGGGCTGGCGCGGCTGCTGGGCCACAGCACCAACCTGCTGGGGCTGCCCACCTGGCTGCTGGCGGACGCCGCCTTCAACGACGCCCCGCAGCCGCTGCACATCAGCGGCACTCGCGAGACCAACCCCGCGCTGTTCCGCATGCTGGAGGAATCCGCCACCGCGGCGGAGGCGGCGCAGGCGTTCCAGGCCTACATGCGCGCCGCCTTCGGCCCGCAGCCCGGCGCGCCGCCGGCCCGGCCGGGCCGCTTCCGCGGCGACTACCTGCGGCTGCTCCAGGGCTGGAGCTTCGATTCCAATAGCGTCGCCGGCGCGGTCCTCAAGGGATGGGTGGAGAGCCGCTTCGGGCTCTTCCCCACCTTCCACCGCGAGCCGCTGGGACGCTATCCCTCGCCCGCCTGGATGCGCTACGTGGAGCAGAAGATGTCCAGCCGTTTCCACAGCAACTGCATCAGCCTGCAGCTGGACCTGCTCTACGAGTACTGCCAGTGGATGATGGGGCGCCACTTCGGCGGCGGCCCGCACATCACGCTCTACCGCGGCGTCAACGACTTCGGCGAGCACGAGATCGTGGAGCGCCTCGACCGCCGCCGCTTCGTGGTGCGCCAGAACAACCTGGTGTCCTTCAGCGCGCGGCGGGAAACCGCCGGCGAGTTCGGCGACACCATCCTGGAGGCGAGGGTGCCGGTGGTGAAGGTGCTGTTCTTCAACGCGCTGCTCCCCGGCCCGCTGCTGAGCGGCGAGGGCGAGTACCTGGTGATCGGCGGCGATTACCGGGTGGAGGCGCGGTATTGGTAGCCAACCCGCGGGCCGCGATCGCCGACCGGGCGCTGGGCGCCTACCTGGGCTTCGCCGCGGGCGATGCCCTGGGGGCCACGGTCGAGTTCATGACCGCGCGGGAGATCGCCGCCCGCCACGGCGTGCATCGCGAGATCACCGGCGGCGGCTGGCTCCGGCTCGCCCCGGGGCAGGTCACCGACGACACCCAGATGGCCCTGGCGCTGGGATCGGCCCTGCTCGCGGCCGGCGGCTGGGACCTGCGGGCCGCCGCCGACGCCTTCGCCGCCTGGCTGAGGACCCGGCCGCCGGACGTGGGCAACACCTGCCGCCGCGGCATCCAGCGCTACCTCGCGACCGGGGAACCCCAGACCCCCGTCAACGAGGGCGACGCCGGCAACGGCGCCCTGATGCGCAATCTCCCGGTGTGCCTCGCGTTCCTGCATGACGACGAAGGCTTCGAGCGCGCCACCCTGGAGCAGGCGCGGATCACCCACAACCACCCGCTCTCGGATGCCGCCTGCCTGGCGCTGGGCCGGATGACGCGCCGGCTGGTGCGGGGAGAGGGGCGCGACGCCTGCCGCGAGGAGGCGCAGGCCCTGGTGCGGGCGCAGCCCAAGTTCCGTTTCGACCCCTGGCCGGGACGCGCCTCGGGCTACGTGGTGGACACGGTGCAGACGGTGCTGCACCACTTCTTCGCCTGCGAGTCCCTGGAGGAGTGCGTGGTGAAGACCGTGAACCGCGGCGACGACGCCGACACCACGGGCGCGCTGGCGGGCATGCTGGCCGGGGCGCTGCACGGCGCGGGGGCCGTCCCGGCGCGCTGGCTCGGGCGGCTCGACGCCGGGGTGGTGGCGGAAATCCGGCGCCAGAGTGCGGGCCTGCTGGCCCTGGGCGCGAGCGCCTGAGCCCTGCCGCCTCAGGCCGCCGCCGCGACCGGCTCCCGGGACAGCTTGCGCGTGGCCTCGGCCAGCGGCAGGTCGAGGCGCTCGATGGACTGCTCCGCCAGGAAGCGCTCCTCGTTGCGCGACAGCGGGCCCTCCAGCACCGCCCAGTGGCGGGGGCCGGAGCGCTTCATGATCTGGCGGGCGTAGGCGCGGTCGAGCTGGGTGTCGAAACGGCACCCCAGGAACAGGAAGCCGCGCCCCCCGCGCAAGGCCTGGACGCGGGC
>DASTHR010000424.1:0-2374 GCA_035718105.1 Burkholderiales bacterium | reverse complement strand
CATACATGTCGACGTTGACCTCCGCAGACCGCGGCGTAAAGACTTCTTCTGGCTTTGCGCGGAACAGAGACATCTCCACTCCTTCACACTGTTGTTGACGCCGAACCTGAATTCGACTTCCGAAATGCCGTCTAGTTAACCACGGACGCGCCACCGTTGTCAGCAGCTCTCTGATCTACTATCCCTATCCGGCCGTCTCCGAAGTCGGAGGAGCCACAATGTCACGTCATTTGCCGCGAATAACGGATATAGGCTGCGCCATAAGCATTGACGCCCGCCTAATCATCTACTTGTGCTTTGCCTGCGAGGATCGGCGGCTCCGGGATAGGCTGCGGCGCCACCCTCCGGTGGATGCCGCCCCCTCGTTTCAGCGCGCCGCGAGGATGCCGGGCTTGAAGAGGTCGCGCTCGGAGCGCTGGAGCGCCGAGGCGTAGGGGTCCACGGTGGTTTCCAGTTCCTCGCACCAGGAGGGGTGCGAGTAGCTCATGTCCTTGAAGAACCACAGGCCGCGGGTGGACTGGCAGGCGGCGGACATCATGTGGATCTGCTCGCCGGCCTCGGGGCCCACGATGCACCCGCCGAGCAGCTGGCCGGTCTCGGCATCGTGCACCACCTCGATGAAACCCTCATGCTCGTGGTGCGCCCGGGCCTTGCCCGAACCGGCAAGCGGTGTGCGCGCGACATCGGGTTCGAATCCGGCCTCCTCCGCTTCGTCCTCGGTGAGCCCCACGGCGGCGATCTCCAGCGCCGAGTGAACCACCATGGGCACCTTGAAGTAGTTGGGGGTGACGGCGTTGCCGCCCAGGGCGTTGCCGGCGGCGATCTTGGCATCGTGCAGCGCGGCGTTGGCGGTCATGGGTCCGCGCCGGCAGTCGCCCACGGCATAGAGGCCCGGCACGGTGGATTCGAGATACGGGCTCACCCGGATGAAGCCCTCGGCGTCCAGTTCCACGCCGAGGCCATCGAGCCCGAGGCCCGCGGTGCGCGGCCGCCGCCCCACCGCCACCAGCACCCGCTCGAAGCGCTCGAGGCGGCCGTCGCTGAAAAGGACCTCGGCGCCTTCCACGTCGGTGAGGCAACGCTTCACTGTGGTCTGCTTGCGGACGTCGATGCCGATGCGGCGCAGCTTGCGCTCCAGCACGGCTCCGGCGCGCTCCGGGATGCGCGGGCTGCCCAGGAGGCGGTCGCTGGCCTCGGCGATCACCACCTCGGCGCCGAACTGGTGCACGAGGTAGCCCAGTTCCACGCCGATGGCGCCGCCGCCCACGAACAGCATGCGTTTCGGCACCTGGCGCAGGTCGAACATGAAATGCGAGGAGTTGAGCACCCTCTCGCCGTCCGCAGGGCATTCGGGCAGGTCCCGGGGCTCGCTGCCGGTGGCGACGATCACCCGGCGCGCCGCGAGAAGGTGCGCCTGTCCGTCTGCTTCCGTCACCACCACCCGGAACAGGCCCTCTGCGTCGCCGGCGGCAGGCGCCTCCGCGATGCGCGCCTGGCCGAAAAGCAGCCGCACGCCAAGCCGCTTGAGCCACACGGCGAAGTTGTCCCGGATGCCGCCCACGACCTCGTCCTTGTGGCCCATGGCGGCGGCGAAGTCACCGCTGATGGCGCCGGAGAGGCCACGCCCCTGAAGCTCGCGCACGTCTTCGATCAGCGCGGCCAGGTGCAGCAACGCCTTCTTCGGAATGCAGCCCTGGTTGAGGCAGGTGCCGCCGGCGAGCCCGCGCTCCACCAGCGCCACCCGCGCCCCCAGGTGGGCGGCGGTGATGGCCGCCTTGTAGCCCCCGGGGCCGCTGCCGATGACGATGAGGTCGAGGGTGTTCACGCGGGATGCCTCAGGCGCAGCTGCAGCCCCCGCCGCAACCGCCGCCGGCACCCTTCTCCTTGTCAGAAGTGCCGCAGCCGGCGGCCTCCTCTTTCGGGGCATCCGCCGGGATGAAAATGAAGCGGAAGTCGCCGGGCTCGAACTCGACGTAATCCAGGGTGACGCCCTCCAGGTAGTCACGGCTGCTGGCGGAGATGAAGACCGTCAGGCCCTGGGTCTCCACCAGCGAGTCGTTCTGCCGCTCATAGTCGAAGCCCATGCCGTAGTCCACGCTGCCGTCCTCGAGCACGCGGGCCGCGAGCCTCAGCCCCATGTCCTGGGCGCTGCTTTCCTTGGTTGCGTCCTTGATGCGGGCCGCCGCCTGGGGTGTCACCGTAATCATCACCACTCCTTGTTCAAATGAAAATCTCTAGGCGCAGGCGGCCCGCGCCGGCCGGCACCCCCGCACCTGGGCCACGAAGCGCTCGGCCCAGTTCTGCCCGGGAACGCTGCGCAGGTGGGTGTAGGAGGCCAGCAGGTTCTTGTGCACGTAGCCGTCGTGCGCGCCGT
>DASTHR010000423.1:0-5212 GCA_035718105.1 Burkholderiales bacterium | reverse complement strand
GGCGGCTATGTGGTGGTGTTCGACGACATCAGCGGCCTGCTGGAGGCGCAGCGCGCCGCCGCCTGGGGCGAGGTGGCGCGGCGCATGGCGCACGAGGTGAAGAACCCCCTCACCCCCATACGCCTTTCGGCGGAACGACTGCGCCTCAAGCTCTCGGACCGGATTGCGCCCCGGGAGGCGGAGGTGCTGGAGCGCGCGACGCAGACCATCATCACCCAGGTGGATGCCATGAAATCGATGGTGGACGCGTTCAGCCAGTACGCCCGGGCGCCCGAGACCCGGCTCTCGGCGCTGGACGTGAACCAGGTGGTGCGGGACGTGCTGGCCCTGTACGAGGCGCACAAGGTGCGGATCCAGCACGAGCTGGCGCCGGTGCTGCCGCCGGTGCAGGGCGACCAGGCCAAGCTGCGGCAGGTGATACACAATCTGGTGCAGAATGCGGAGGATGCGGTGGAGTCGGTGGACGGGCCCGCCATCCTGGTGCGCACCGAATCCGCTGCCGGCGGCGTGAGGCTGCGGGTGCGCGACAATGGCTGCGGGTTCCCGGAGCACATCCTGGCGCGGGCCTTTGAGCCCTATGTCACCACCAAACCCAAGGGTACGGGGCTCGGGCTGGCGATCGTGCGCAAGATAGTCGAAGAGCACCATGGGATGATAGAGATCGAGAAGGCCGAGCCGCGGGGAACCTGCGTGAGCGTCACGCTGCCCGCGGCCCAGGCGGCGTGAGTTTGCCAGAGGTTTCATAACATGAATGCGAACCAGATATTGATCGTGGACGACGAGATCGGCATCCGCGAGCTGCTGCAGGAGATCCTGAGCGACGAGGGCTACCAGGTGCGACTCGCGGAGAATGCCGAGCAGGCGCGGCGGCTGCGCAACCAGGCGCGCCCCGACCTGGTCCTGCTCGACATCTGGATGCCCGACACCGACGGCATCACGCTGCTTCGGGAATGGGCGAGCGCCGGACAGCTCACCATGCCGGTGGTGATGATGTCCGGACACGGCACCATCGACACTGCCGTGGAGGCGACCCGCATCGGCGCCTTCGACTACCTGGAAAAGCCCATCGCGCTGCAGAAGCTGCTGGCCACGGTGGGGCGGGCGCTGGCGCGCGGGCGCTCGGAGCCCGCCAGCACCCTGTCGCTGGCCAGCCTGGGCCGGTCGGCCGCCATCGGCGACCTGCGCCGCCGCCTGGAACAGGTCGAGAACCTGCGCATGCCGCTGCTGCTCACCGGTGAGCCCGGCGCGGGCGCGGAGCTCTGCGCGCGCTTCGTGCACCGTCCCAATGCCCCCTTCATCGAGCCGGAATCCACGACTCAGCTCGCCGAAGCGCCGCTGGACCTGCTGGAACAGGCCCGCGACGGCCTGCTGTTCCTGCGCGAGGTGGGCGATCTGGGCAAGCTGGAGCAGCGGGGTCTGCTTCTGCTGCTGGCGAAGGCCGAGAAGCACAACGTGAGGCTGGTGTGCGCGACCGCCCGTCCGCTGGCCGCCCTGGTGGCCGAGGGCAGTTTCGACCCCCGGCTGTTCGAGGCACTGGCCGCGACCACCGTGGGCATCCCGCCCCTGCGGGAGCACCGGGAGGACGTGCCCGAACTCGCGGTGCAGATGCTCACCTCCATGATCGAGGCCTCCCAGGCCCCGCTGAAGCACCTCACCACCGCCGCCCTCAACGCCCTGCGCAATTACGACTGGCCCGGAAACCTGTCCCAGCTCAATGCCGTTGTCAGCACCCTGGCGCAGACCTCGCTCACGGCGGAAATCGGCTCCGACGACGTGAACCGGGTGCTGCGGGAGATGGGCAGCTCCCTCGCGCCCGGCCTGCCCATCCCGCTGGACCTTCCGCTGCGGGAGGCGCGGGACCGCTTCGAGGCGCTCTATCTGGAGCACCACATGCGCCGCGAGGAGGGGAACATGAGCCGGGTGGCGGAGAAGGTGGGGCTGGAGCGCACCCACCTCTATCGCAAGCTGAAGCAGCTCGGGATCCGCTTCGGCCGTCGCGCCCACGATGACGGGGAATAGGGCCGGTGATGATAATCATAAGAAAGGTTGATTGCCCCGCAGCGGCACGCCTGTAGATAATTATGGTTCGTTAGCCGTACAGAACCATCCAACAGGGGGAGCTTCCATGGGAACGTTCAAGGATTTCCAGGCACCGGTTTTCCGGAACCTGACCAGCGCCATCCGGGCGCTGGCGATGGACGCGGTGCAGAAGGCCAATTCCGGCCATCCCGGCATGCCCATGGGCATGGCGGAGATCGCCGAGGTGCTGTGGATGCACCACATGCGGCACAACCCCCTCAACCCCAAGTGGGCGGACCGGGACCGCTTCGTGCTGTCCAACGGCCACGGCTCCATGCTGATCTACGCGCTGCTGCACCTCACGGGCTACGACCTGCCCATGGAAGAGATCAAGCGCTTCCGCCAGATGCACTCCAGGACCCCGGGTCACCCCGAATACGGCATGACACCGGGCGTCGAGACCACCACCGGTCCCCTGGGCCAGGGCATCACCAACGCCGTCGGCATGGCACTGGCCGAGAAACTCCTGGCGGCCGAGTTCAACCGCCCCGGCTTCGACATCGTCAACCACCACACCTACGTGTTCCTGGGGGACGGCTGCCTGATGGAGGGCATCTCCCACGAGGCCTGCTCGCTGGCGGGCACCTGGGGCCTGGGCAAGCTGATCTGCTTCTACGACGACAACGGCATTTCCATTGACGGCCATGTCGAGGGCTGGTTCGGCGACGACACCCCGAAGCGCTTCGAGGCCTACGGCTGGCACGTGGTGCCCAACGTCAACGGCCACGATCCGGTGGCCATCGAGGCGGCCATCGAGGAAGCCAAGCGCGCCGTCGACAGGCCGTCCCTGATCTGCTGCAAGACCGTGATCGGCATGGGCTCCCCCGGCAAGGCCGGCACTCATGACGTGCACGGCGCGGCCCTGGGCGAGGCGGAGATCGCCGCCACCCGCCCCCATATCGGCTGGCACTACGCGCCCTTCGAGATTCCCCGGGAGGTGTACGACGCCTGGGATGCGCGGCCCAGGGGCAAGAAGCTGGAAGCCGACTGGAACCGCAAGTTCGCCGAGTACGCGAAGAATTACCCGAAGGAGGCCGCGGAATTCAAGCGCCGCATGGAGGGCCAGCTGCCCGCGGGCTGGCGCGAGCACGCCGACGCCTTCCTCGCCCGCGTGGACGCCAAGGCCGAGACCATTGCCACCCGCAAGGCGTCCCAGAACGCCATCGAGGGGCTGGCGCCGGTGCTGCCGGAGTTCGTCGGCGGCTCCGCCGACCTCACCGGCTCCAACCTCACCAACTGGTCCGGCTCGAAGCCGGTGGGCCGGGAGAGCGGCGGCAACTACATCCACTACGGCGTGCGAGAGTTCGGCATGGCCGCGATCATCAACGGCATGACCCTGCACGGGGGCATCATCCCCTACGGCGGCACCTTCCTCATGTTCTCGGAGTACGCGCGCAACGCCCTGCGCATGGCCGCGCTGATGAAGATCCGATCCATCTTCGTCTTCACCCACGACTCCATCGGCCTGGGCGAGGATGGCCCCACCCACCAGGCGGTGGAGCAGGCCGCGACCCTGCGCTACATCCCCCACATGGACGTGTGGCGCCCGGCGGACACCGTGGAGACCGTGGTGGCCTGGACCTCCGCCATCGAGCGCGCCGGCGGCCCCTCCTGCCTGCTGCTGTCGCGCCAGAACCTGCCGTTCCAGAAGCGCAGCGCGGAGCAGGTCAAGCACATCGCGCGGGGCGGCTATGTGCTCTCCGAGGCCACCGCCGGCAAGCCCAGGGCGGTGATCATTGCCACCGGCTCCGAGGTCGGACTCGCCATGGGGGCGCAGAAGGCCCTGGCCGACGAGGGCATCGCGGTGCGGGTGGTCTCCATGCCCTGCACCAGCATTTTCGACCGCCAGGACGCCGCGTACCGCGAGGGTGTGCTGCCCAAGGGGGTGGCCCGGGTTTCGGTGGAGGCCGGGGTCACCGACTACTGGCGCAAGTACGTGGGACTGGAGGGCGGCGTGGTGGGCGTGGACAGCTTCGGCGAATCCGCCCCCGCGGCCGAGGTGTTCAAACACTTCGGCGTCACGGTCGAAGGCGTGGTCAAGGCCGTCAAGGGCGTCCTGTAATTGATTGCTCCTCCGGCGGACGCCCTGCGGCGCCGCTGGGGTAAAATTTCACCTTTTTTCCGGGAGGATCAAAAATGGCTATTCGTGTCGGCATCAACGGTTTCGGGCGCATCGGGCGCATGGTTTTCCGGGCTGCGGTCAAGAACTTCCCGGACATCGAGGTGGTGGGCATCAACGACCTGCTGGAGCCCGATTACCTGGCTTACATGCTCAAGCACGACTCCGTCCATGGGCCATTCCGGGGTGACGTCAAGGTGGAAGGCAACACCCTGGTGGTGAACGGCAAGAAGATCCGCCTCACCGCGGTCAAGGATCCGGCCGAGCTGAAGTGGAACGAAGTGGGCGCCGACATCGTGGTGGAGTCCACCGGCCTGTTCCTCACCAAGGAGACCTGCCAGAAGCACATCGCCGCCGGGGCGAAGAAGGTGATCCAGAGCGCCCCCAGCAAGGACGACACGCCCATGTTCGTCTACGGCGTGAACCACGCCAAGTACGCCGGCGAGGACATCATTTCCAACGCGTCCTGCACCACCAACTGCCTGGCGCCCGTGGCCAAGGTCCTGAATGACACCTTCGGCATCAAGCGCGGCCTGATGACCACGGTGCATGCCGCCACCGCCACCCAGAAGACCGTGGACGGCCCGTCCAACAAGGACTGGCGGGGGGGCCGCGGCATCCTGGAGAACATCATCCCGTCCTCCACCGGCGCCGCCAAGGCTGTGGGCAAGGTGATTCCCGAACTCAACAAGAAGCTGACCGGCATGGCCTTCCGGGTGCCCACCTCCGACGTTTCGGTGGTGGACCTAACGGTGGAACTCAACAAGGAAGCCAGCTACGAGCAGATCTGCGCCGCCATGAAGGCCGCCGCCGAGGGGCCGATGAAGGGCGTGCTGGCCTACACCGACGACAAGGTGGTGTCCACCGACTTCCGGGGCGAGAGCTGCACTTCGGTGTTCGACGCCGACGCCGGCATCCAGCTCGACCCAACCTTCGTCAAGATCGTGTCCTGGTACGACAACGAGTGGGGCTACTCCTGCAAGGTGCTGGAGATGGTCCGCGTCATGGCTTCCA
>DASTHR010000422.1:0-2105 GCA_035718105.1 Burkholderiales bacterium | reverse complement strand
CTCCACGGTAGCAGGTCCGCCATCAGCGGCAAACTCCTGTTTCGACGCGCCGACGCCGAAGCAATTTTAGGAGAAACGGAAGCAGACCGTGGCGGAGGCACTGTGCGCGTCCGTCGCAGTTTGTAGGATCATAGCCGGCATGAATCCCGCACGCCGCAGGTGGCTCGCCGCCGCGCTCGCCGGCGCCGCTGCCGTCGCCGGCTGGCGCGTCTGGCCCGACGAGGGCCTGTTCCATCCCTGCCTCGGTCCGCTGCCGGCGGAGCTCGCGGCCCACCCGCTGGTGCGCGATGCCTGGGCGGGCCTGGACCCCGCGCAGGTCTGGGACTGCCACGCCCATGTGTTCGCGGCCGGCGCGGACGGCGGAATCGACGATGGCCGGGGTTCGGTGTACTGGCCTTTGGTGGCCGCCCAGCACCTGTTCTTCCGCAACGCGGTGTGCGCCCCGGGGGATACCACCGCCGAGGAGTTTCCAGGCGCCTATCTGGCGCGGCTGGATGCGCTGCTCGCCGCCATGCCGGCGGGGTTCAAGGTGCTGCTGCTGGCGCTGGACGCCCGGCACGACGAAGCCGGCCGGGCGCTGCCGCGGGAAAGTCATGTCTGGATCGCCAACGATTATTGCGCGCGGCTCGCGGCGTCGCGGCCGAATCGCTTCGAGTGGGCGGCTTCGATCCATCCCTGGCGGGCGGACGCGGTGGAGGAACTGGCGCGGGTGCGGGCGCTGGGGGCGCGGGCGGTGAAATGGATTCCCGCCGCCCAGGGCATGGATCCCGGCGCCCCGCGCTGCGACCGCCTCTACGAAGCACTCGCGGCCAGCGGCCTGCCGCTGATCACCCATGCGGGCGCGGAGCGCGCCGCTCCCGGTGACGATGAGTTGGGCAATCCGCTGCGGCTGCGCCGCGCCCTGGAGCATGGGGTGCGGGTGGTGGTGGCGCATTGCGCCACCATGGGGGCGGGGCGGGACCTGGACCGGGGGGCGGCGGGGCCCTGGGTGGAGAACTTTGCGCTGTTCGAGCGCCTGATGGACGAGCCGGCGAGCGCGGGGCGGCTATTCGGCGACCTCTCGGCGCTGCCCCAGTCGGCCCGCGCCGGGATGCCCCTGCGCCGCATCCTGGAGCGGGGCCGGGAGGGCGGGGACTGGAGCGGGCGCCTGCTGTCCGGCTCCGACTATCCCCTGCCGGCGATCATGCCGCTCTACTCTGCGCGGGCTCTCGCCGAGGACGGCCTGCTGGATGCGGCGGCGGTGGCGCCGCTGGGGGCAATCCGCCGCCACAATCCGCTGCTGTTCGACTTCGTGCTCAAGCGCCAACTGGCTCTGGGCGGACGGCGGCTTGCGGCGGGGATCTTCGAGACCCGGCGCTTCTTCGACGCGCCGGCGGCGGGTTGACCCGGGCCGCCGCACAGGCGAGGGTCGTTCCTGAAAAAGGATCCCACCCCTGCCCGCGCATGGCTCGCAGGTTCTTCGGGACGAGGGTGTTCCCGGAAATACAGGATCCGGGGCGGCCCTTCCCTGAGCGGACCGGATCCCGCCGGCCCCCTCGGGCGAAGTGAAACCTTACTCTGTCGCAGCCTGGCGCTGGACCGGCGCCAATCCCGCGGAAACCAGCAGCAGTTCCTCTTCAACGTTGTCGCACAGTTCCTCGGCCTGGGCCAAGGCCTGGCGCAGGATGCCGCGCACCGCGACCAGCCCCTCGTACCGGGCGCGCGGGCGCCCATGGGCAATGGCGATGGTGGGGCCGGGCTGGCCGACCTCACCCGGGCAGCGGGTGTTCACGTGCACCGAGAAAATGCCAGGAACTTCCTGGGGAATCAGGGTGATGGAGGCGGTTTCCGCGATCTGCAACCGCTCGTGTCCGTTTGGGTAGCTTTGCCACATAACAATCTCCCGGAGTCTGGGCGCAGGCCCCATTTCCTGCACCCGGTTAATCTGTGCCTCCGCAAAAAAGTCGCGGAGCGCAGCTCTAAAACTTCCTCCGATGGATCCACCGCCGAGGCCCTTGGCGGGTGCTATGGCATAGCGAGCACATCTGGTCCGGTAATCGGCTCGATTGCCCCCGGCCGTATCCCGATCTGCCAGCGTCTTCCCGAACCGGTGAAGGGCGGTGAAG
>DASTHR010000421.1:0-2151 GCA_035718105.1 Burkholderiales bacterium | reverse complement strand
TACACCCTGCCCATGTACTACAACGGCGTGTTCTTCGGCTTCGTGTTCTTCAACTCCCACGAGGCCGGCGTCTTCAGCGAAACCGTGCTGCAGCAGCTCGACGTCTTCGGTCACATGATCTCGCTGATGGTGATCAACGAGATCGCGACCATGCACACCCTGCTGGCGGCCGTCACCACCGCCGCCCACATGACCCACAGCCGCGACCCGGAAACCGGCAGCCACCTGGACCGAATGTCCCGCTATGCCCGGCTCATCGCCCGCAGCCTGGCGCCGCGCCACCGGCTGGACGACGAGTACATCGAGCATGTTTTCATGTTCGCGCCCCTGCACGACATCGGGAAAATCGGGATTCCGGACAGCGTTCTGCTGAAGCAGGGAAGGCTGTCGGCGGAAGAGATCGATGTCATGAGATCCCACGCCCGCAAGGGGCGGGAGATAATCGACGACCTGCTGGCGAACTTCGGCCTCGAGAGCGTGGAGCACGTCAAGATTCTCCGCAACATCGCCGAGTATCACCACGAATGCGTCAACGGCCGGGGCTACCCCTCGGGCCTTTCCGGCAAGCAGATCCCGCTGGAGGCACGCATCGTCGCGGTGGCGGACGTATTCGACGCCCTCACCAGCCGGCGCCCGTACAAGGATGCGTGGCCGAACGATCAGGCCTTTGCCATGCTGGAACGCATGGCGGGCCAGAGCCTGGATGCCGAATGCGTGCAGGCCCTGCTGGCGTGCCGCGGGGAAGTCGAGCGCATCCAGCGGCAGTTCGAGGAGAATCCCCTGGGGTAAGAATCCATCCATCACCGTGGAGCCGCCTCCCGGGGCTCCCGGGTTTCCCCGGGGCGCCTTCCGGTCCAGCCTCCACCCCGCGTGCCCGGGAGCCGCCGGCACGCCGGAGGTTGGCGCGCGATATGATTTCCGCCAAGGCGTCCAGCCACAGCGCGAACGTCCGCGGCGCCAGCATCCGTTCGGCTCGGTTCAGCTGCCAGAATCCGCGCAGGCGTCCGGATTCCTTCTTGCTCAGAAGGTAGAGTTCCGGTGCCATGGCCAATATCGGGAAGGCTCGGACAAGGCGCGGCGCGATCCGCTTCCTGTGCGGTCGGTTACCCTCAGCTTGGCAACCCCCAATCGCAACCATCCCGGAATGGCGGAAGGGGTGGGATTCGAACCCACGAGAGACTTGCGCCCCTGCCGGTTTTCAAGACCGGTGCCTTAAACCGCTCGGCCACCCTTCCGGTTTTTGCGCCGGCTTCGCATGCGCCAAGACCGCCGCATTCGACCGCCCTGCCAACCCTACCGCTGATGCCCAACCGCCGCTTCCAGGTCCTGCCGCGCCGCTTGATCTGCGCAGGCGCGAAATTCGCGTGCGCCAGGACGGTGCGTTCAAGCGATCTGCCGACCCTCCGCACAGTTCGTGGCGGCAGGGATATTACCGCTAAGCCCCTGATCTGCATAGGGCGGGGAACCTTTTCTGGTATCATGCGGTCTCTGATTCGAGTTGTTATTTGATTCTTCGTCCCTGGAGGAAACTGAGAGCATGGAACCGAGAGTGGAAGTGCTGGCCCGCGGCGGAACCCTTGCGGTCGAACAGAACCGCGTCCTTCGCAACACCTACCTGCTTCTCGCCCTGACCATGGTGCCGACGGTGATCGGCGCCGCCATCGGCATGGCCACCGGCGGCATCATCGTCAAATACCCCATCATCAGCTTCCTGGTCATGCTGGGCGCCGTGATCGGCCTGCAGTACGCCATCGCCGCCAATCGCGACAGCGGCCTGGGTGTGGCGCTGCTCCTGGCCATGACCTTCCTCCTGGGATGGTTCCTGGGCCCGCTGCTCAGCGCGGCCCTGTCGCTGCGAAACGGGGCCCAGTTGGTGGGCATGGCCGCCGCCGGAACCGGCATCGTGTTCTTCACCATGGGCGCCATCGCCACCACCAGCAAAAGCGACTTCAGCTTCATGGGCAAATTCCTGTTCGTGGGGATGATCGTCCTGCTGCTGGCCATGCTGGCGAACATGTTCTTCCAGATCCCTGCCCTGGCGCTGACGCTGTCGGCCATGGTGGTGGTGCTGTTCTCCATGTTCCTGCTCTACGACCTGTCGCGGATCGTGAACGGGGGCGAGACCAACTACATCATGGCCGCCACCGGCGT
>DASTHR010000420.1:0-9222 GCA_035718105.1 Burkholderiales bacterium | reverse complement strand
TGGCCCGCATTCACTGGCAGGCGCTGAAGCTGTGGTGGAAGGGCGTCCCGTACTTCAGAAAACCATCTCCCCCACTCGTGGAAACGACGCGATGAACTCACTCGAGCAAGTCATCGGCCGGGATGCCGCCGGCCGCCATTCCCTGCCTGCCCGGCTGTTTCTGCAGATGCTGGCCGGCCTGCGCCACGGCAGCCTGCGGCTGCAGACACCCGACGCAGAGACCCTGGTGTTCAATGGAGCCGCCAGCGGTCCGGCGGCTGACCTCGCCCTGCGCGACTGGGGCGTCTGCGCGGAACTGCTGCGGGGTGGCGACGTCGCCTTCGCCGACGCCTATATCGCGGGCCGGTGGGACAGCGGCGACCTCGCCGCCCTGCTGCAACTCGCCGCGGTCAACGAGCGCGCCCTGGAGCAGGCGATCCACGGCCGCTGGTGGATGCGCGCGCTTCTCAGCCTGCGCCACGCCCTGAACGCCAACACCCGGCGCGGCAGCCGGCGCAACATCGAGGCCCACTACGATCTGGGGAACGACTTCTTCCGCCTTTGGCTCGATCCCGGCATGACCTACTCCGCCGCAGTGTTCGCCGGCGACACCCACCTCTCCCTGGAGCAGGCGCAGCAGCTCAAGTACGAGCGCATCCTGGAGCGGCTGGGGGCGAAGCCGGGAGATCGCATCCTCGAGATCGGCTGCGGCTGGGGCGGGTTCGCCGAGCACGCCGCCGGCAGCCGCGGCTGCCGGGTGCACGGCATCACCCTCTCGCCGAGCCAGCTCGCCTCCGCCCGCGAGCGGATTGCGCGGCGCGGCCTCGGGCACCTGGTGACGCTGGAACTGCGCGATTACCGGGACCTGGAGGGACGCTACGACCACGTGGTGTCCATCGAGATGTTCGAGGCCGTGGGCGAGCGCTGGTGGAGTACCTACTTCGACAGGGTGGCGGCGCTGCTCGCTCCCGGCGGTCGCGCGGTGGTGCAGGTGATCACCATCGCCGGCGCGCACTTCCGGCGCTATCGGCAGGGCAGCGACTTCATCCAGCAGCGGGTGTTTCCGGGCGGGATGCTGCCCTCGCCGGAGGCCTTTGCGCGCCACGCGAATGGCGCCGCGCTGCGCGTCGAGAACGCCTATGGCTTCGGGCTCGACTATGCGGAAACCCTGCGCCGCTGGGAGCGCTCCTTCCAGGAGCGCGCCGCGGAAGTGCGGGAGCTGGGGTTCGACGAGCGCTTCATGCGGCTGTGGCGCTTCTATCTCGCCTATTGCGAGGCGGGCTTCCGCGCCGGCCGGACCGACGTTTACCAGTTCGAGCTGGCCCATGCGTAGCCTGCTGGCGGCCATGCTGCTGGTGCTGGCGGGCGCCGCCTGGGGCTCGCGGGAGCTGCCCCAGCCGGTGCTGGGCGCCGCGCCGCCGCTGCGAGCCCTGGGCGAGGGCGAGATGCGCTGGTTCGGCCTGCACCTCTATGACGCCACGCTTTGGGTGAGCGGGGAGCGCTGGGAGCCGCGGCGAGCGTTTGCCCTGGATATCCGTTATGCCCGGGACATATCGCGGGAGCGCCTGGTGGAATCCAGCGTGAGCGAGATGCGCCGCCTCGGCTACGGCGACGAGGCGACGCTGTCGCGCTGGGGCGCGGCCATGGCAGGGGTGTTTCCGGAGGTTCGCAGGGGCGACCGGCTGGTGGGTGTGCACCTGCCGGGGCGCGGCGCCAGCTTCTTCTCCGGGGACCGCTACCTGGGAAGCGTCCCGGAGGACGCGTTCGCCGAGGCCTTCTTCGCAATCTGGCTCGACGCCCGCACCCGGGAGCCGCGGCTGCGGGAAGCCCTGCTGGGGACGCGTTGAGCGCAGCCCCGCTGGCTACCGGGCGCCTGCTGGCCTACGGGGCGCTGGGCCTGCCGCTCGCCATGGCGGCGCTGCCCGTCTACGTTCATGTGCCCAAGCTCTACGGGGGGATCCTCGGGCTGGACCTGGCACTGGTGGGCGCGATTCTGATGGCGGTGCGCCTGCTGGACGCCGTGCTCGATCCGGGGCTGGGGGTGCTGAGCGACCGCCACGCGGGGCGCAAGGCCTTGATTGCCCTCGCGCTGCCCCTGCTCGCCCTGGGGATGCTGGCGCTGTTCAACCCGCCGCAGTCCGGGCTCGCCGCTTGGCTGGCGGGGTCCCTGGTGGTGGTTTATCTCGGCTTCAGCCTCGCCAGCATCAGCCACCAGGCCTGGGGCGCGGAATTGGGCGCGACGCCCCATGAGCGCACGCGCATCATGGCCTCCCGCGAGGGTCTGGCGCTGATCGGGGTGTTGCTGGCGGCGGCGTTGCCGGAACTGCTGGCGGGAAGCAGGGGGGAGGCCGCCGGGCTCTCCTCCTTCAGCCTGCTGTTCCTGCCGCTGCTGGCGCTGGCGGCGGCATTCACCCTGGGTTTTGCGCCGGCGAGGCCCGTCCCGGGACATGCGGCTCCGGGAGGCTGGCTGCGGGCCATGGCTTTGCCGCTGGCCCGGCCCGGCTTCCGCCGGCTCGCTGCGGTATTCCTGCTGAACGGCATCGCCGCGGCGATTCCCGCCACCCTCGTATTGTTCTTCGTCGACGACGTTCTCGATGCGCCGAAGCTCGCGGGGGCGTTCCTCGGCGTCTATTTCCTGGCCGGGGCTGCCGGCATGCCGCTGTGGGTCGCGGCGTCGCGGCGGCTGGGCAAGGGGCCGGCATGGGTGGCGAGCATGCTGCTGGCGGTGGCGGCGTTTTTCTGGGCCTATAGCCTGGGTCCGGGGGACGCGGCCGCGTTCTTCGTGATCTGCGCCCTCTCCGGCCTGGCCCTGGGCGGCGATCTGGCGCTGGCGCCCTCCCTGCTGGCGGACCTGATCGAGGAGGAAGAGGGAATGCAGGGGCGCGCGGCGGGTGCCTACTTCGGCATCTGGAACTTCCTCAACAAGATGAATCTCGCGCTGGCGGCCGGCCTCGCGCTTCCGCTGCTTGCCTGGCTCGGCTACCGCCCCGGCATCGGACAGGAGGGCATCGGCGCACTCTCCGTGACCTATGCCCTGATCCCGAGCGCGCTCAAGCTCGCCGCGGCGGCGCTGCTGGCCGGATTTCCGGCGCGCGGGCGGGTGCCGGCGCTTCGTTTCTTAAGGAGGACCGACCGATGCTGAGCAAGATGATGGCTGCGCTGCTGGCGCTTCCGCTGCTGGCGGGCTGCGCCACGACGCAGGTGGAGGCCTACCGCGACGAGAAGCCGGTGCTGGACCTCAAGACCTACTTTGACGGCACGGTGGACGCGTGGGGCATGTTCCAGGACCGATCCGGCCGGGTGGTGAAGCGCTTCTACGTCCGGATAGACGCCCGCTGGGAAGGCGAGCGCGGCACGCTGGACGAGCACTTCGAGTACTCGGACGGGACCCGCCAGCGGCGGGTGTGGACCATCGTCCGAAACGAGACCGGACGCTACACGGGCACGGCTTCGGACGTCGTGGGTGAGGCCCGGGGGGAGGCGGCAGGTAACGCGCTGCGCTGGCGCTACGTGATGGCGCTGGAGGTGGACGGAAAGGTCTACAACGTGGACTTCGACGACTGGATGTATCTGGTGAGCGAGGACGTGATGCTCAACCGCTCCGCTATGAGCAAGTTCGGCGTGCGCCTGGGCGAGGTGACGCTGTCGTTCCACAAGCGCCGCCCCGGGGCCTGATGCCGCTCAATCCCCCTGTGTCCGCCTGGCGCGGGCGGCGCGTCTGGATCATCGGCGCCTCAAGCGGGATCGGCGCAGCGACCGCGCGCCTGCTGCTCGCGAAGGGCGCCCGGGTTGCACTGAGCGCCCGTTCCCGCGAACCGCTCGCGGAACTGGCGGGTTCCGCCCCGGAGCGCGCCCTGGCCCTGCCGCTGGACGCCAATCGTGGCGACGAGGTCGCGGCCGCGCTGCGGGCAATCGTGGCCAACTGGGGCGGGCTGGACCTGGCGCTGTTCTGCGCCGGAACCTATACGCCGATGCGTGCCTGGAGTCTCGATGCCGGACGCGCCGGGGAGATGCTGCGGCTCAACCTGGACTCGCAGATCGCCGGGCTGGGCGAGGTGCTGCCGGTGCTCTTGTCCCAGGGAAGCGGCGGCATCGCGCTGGTGTCCAGCGTCGCGGGCTACAGCGGTCTGCCCAACGCCCTGGTGTACGGCGCCACCAAGGCGGCGCTGATCAACCTGGCGGAGACGCTCTACCTCGACCTCGCGCCCCGGGGCATCGCGGTTTACCTGGTGAATCCCGGTTTCGTGAAAACGCCGCTCACCGACCGCAACACGTTCCCCATGCCGGCGCTGGTGAGCGCGGAAGAAGCGGCGCGGGAGATCGTCTCCGGGATGGAGCGCGGCCGATTCGAGATACACTTCCCGCGCCGCTTCACGGCGCTGCTGAAGCTGGCGCGGCTGCTTCCTTACCCGATCTACTTCAGACTGGCGCGGCGCGCCACGGGATCATGAGCGAGGCCGATCTGCGCGCGCGCGCGGCCGCTCTGGCGGAATTCTTCGGCGGGCTCACCGCGGAGCGGCTGGACGGGCTGGCGGAGTTCTACACCCCGGACGCGTGGTTCCGCGACCCCTTCAACGAGGTCCGTGGCGCGCAGGCGATCCGGGGGCTGTTCGAGGACATGTACCGGCGGCTGGAGGAGCCGCGCTTCCGGGTGACGGCTTCCTTCGCCGGGCCGGAGGGACTGGTGCTCGCGTGGGAGTTCAGCTTCCGGTTTCGCGGCGCGGCCGGGGCAAACCATGTCATTCCCGGCATGAGCCATCTGCGCCTCGACGCCGCGGGTCGCGTGAACTGGCACCGCGACTACTGGGACAGCGCGGACCTCTACGCCAAGATCCGCGGGCTGGGCACACTCATGCGCGCGCTGCGCCGAGGGGCGGCCGGAGGCTAATCCATGTACTCGAACACCTTCACCACCTTCTTGACGTCGCTGGTGGTGCTGGCGACGGCCGCGGCCTCCTCGGCCTCCTTGCGGGTGACCATGCCCATGAGGTACACCGTGCCCGCCTCCGTCACCACCTTGACGTAATTGGGCGAAACGATCTTGTTGTCCAGCAGCCGCGCCTTCACCTTGGAAGTGATGTACGAGTCGCTGGAGCGCGCTCCGTAGGAACTCGGCGGTCCGATCTGGATTTCGTTCACCACGTTGCGCACGCTCTCCACGCCCCAGACGACCCGGCCGATTTCCTCCCTCAGGGCTTCGCTGGGAGCTTCCCCGGTGAGCAGCACCACGCGGTTGAAGCTGGTGGCGTTGACGTGGATCTGGTCGCGGAAGCGCTCGTTGATGCGCAGCGCGGCCTTCACCTCGATATTCTGGTCCTCGACGAAAATCCCGGTGGTGCGGCGGTCCGTGGCCATGACGGCCGTGGTGCCGATGGCGGTGCCAACCAGCACCGGTTCGCAGCCCTGCAGCAGGCCGAGGGCGGCCACGGCGGGAATCAGGATCAGCTTTCGCATGTCATTCGGCTCCTAGTAACAGGCTGTCGATCGCGTCGCACAGGCAATGCAGCGTGAGCAGGTGTACTTCCTGGATGCGGGCGGTGTTCTGGTGCGGGACGCACACATGCGCGTCCTCCGCCGTCAGCATCGCGCCGACCTGGCCGCCGCCGCGGCCGGTGAGCGCCACCACCCGCATGTCGCGCTCGTGGGCGGCGACGATCGCCTGCGTCACGTTGGGCGAATTGCCGCTGGTGGTAATGGCGAGCAGGACGTCGCCGGGGTGACCCAGCGCCCGCACCTGCTTGGAGAAGATCTGATTGTAGTCGTAGTCGTTGGCGATGGAGGTGAGGGTGGAGCTGTCGGTCGTCAGGGCGATACCCGCCAGCCCCGGTCGCTCCATCTCGAAGCGGTTGAGCAGCTCGGCGGCAAAGTGCTGGGCGTCCGCGGCGGATCCGCCGTTGCCGCAGGACATGATCTTGCCGTCGTTGATCAGGCACTGCACCATGATTTCCGCGCCACGGGCGATCGGCGCGGCGAGCACTGCGACGGATTCGAGCTTGAGGCGGGCGCTCTCGGAAAAGTGCCCGCTGATGCGTCCGGTGAGGTCCATTGCTCCGCCGTGCTGTGGAAGAGTTGCGCGAAGTTTACAGCAATTGCGCCGGCCGTTCACTCTCCGAAGGCGTCGCGCAGCCACTCGATGGACGCGGCGCCCTCCGCGCCGAGCAGCACGGCGTCGAACCGGCATTGCGGTGTGCTGGGCAGCGCGGCGAGATAGTGGCGCGCCGCGCGCAGGAGCCGCGCGCGCTTTGCTCCCGTGATGCTGGCGGCGGCGCCGCCGAAGCCGGCATGGGTGCGCAGGCGTACCTCCACGAACACCAGCGTGTTGCCCTCCCGCATCACCAGGTCGATCTCGCCGAAGCGGCAGCGGTAATTGCGCTCCAGCAGCCGCAATCCCCGGGCCACGAGAAAGCCCTCCGCCAGGCGCTCCGCGGCCGCGCCCTTCTGCGTCAACGGAAGTTCGCCCGCACTACGGCGATGTCGCCCTGGCGGAAGCGCGCGAGCGTGAGTTCGCGGCCGAAGTGGCGGTCGCTGCCGAGCGCGAGGCGCCCCGTCACACCGTCCAGGCGCAGGTCGCCGGGCGGGCCCTCGGCGAGCAGGCGCGCGATGCGCCAGGCGTCGATGCCGAGGGCGTAGATTCGCTCCAGGGCCAGGCTGGGCAGCGTATCGTCCCGCGGATAGACCATCACGGCGGGGTGGTCGGGTTGCAGCAGCCACGGCATGTCCACGAAGTGCACGCCATTCAGGTCGAAGTACGCGAGGGGATCGGTGCGTCCCGCGTTCACCTCGGAGGTGGCGTAGACGGGAATCGAGTTGTCGATGAAGGCCCGCGCCAGCCGCGCCTTCTCCGCATCCATGGCGAGGAACGCCGCCTGGGGCGCAGCCTGGAGCAGCAACTGCTTCAGTGCGGGCAGGGTCTGCACGTCGCCGGAGAACTGGTGCTCGCCGACGATCTCGCCGCCGAGGGCGCGCCAGGCGTCGGCGAAGGCGGAGCGGATGCGGCGGTCAACCGGGGTGTCGGCGTAGATGACCACGCCCCGCGGACGGTCGCCGCCGGCGGCGATCTTCGCCAGCTGCAAGGCCTCGGCTTCCGCCTGCAGGCTGAGGACATAGAGGCGCTCCGGCAGCTGCGTGGAGCCATCGGGTACGTTGAGGGCGAGAGTCGGGATCTTGAGAGGCGCGGCGGCGGCGAGCGCGGTGACGCCGGCACGGGTCAGCGGCCCCACCACGGCGCGGGCGCCCGCTTCCACCGCCTTGCGGTACGCGGCCACGCTCTCGGCGGGATCGTCTCCCGTTTCATACACACGCAGCGGCAGCGACCTGTCGGACTGCATCCGCTCGGCGGCGTCGAGGCCGGCGCGTAGCGCGGCCGCCGCCGGGGCGAGGGTGGCGGACTTGATGGGCAGCAGAAGCGCCAGGTGCGGGTCGGCGGGCTTGGCCGGTACCGCCGCCGGCTGGACGGGCTCCGCCGCGGGGCCGGCTGGCTCCGCCGTGGGCTTCGGCGGTTCCACGGCCGGCCCCGCGTTCTTGTCCGGCGCCACCGGTGTCTGCGCGGCGGGAGCCTCCCGGGTTGCCGCCCAGGGGGGCTCGGTGGAGAATGCCGGGACGGCGAAGGCGCCGGCAAGAGCCAGCACGAAGGTGAGGAAACGTTGCATCCGAGAGAGGGTCTGGAGGGTACCGGCACATTATATGTAGTGGCCACGCCGATTGGTAATTTGCGCGACATCACGCTGCGCGCGCTCGATGTGCTGCGCGAGGCGCATACCGTGGCGGCCGAAGACACCCGGGTGACGCGCCGGCTGCTGGATCATCACGGCATCACGACGCGGCTGATCTCGCTGCACGAGCACAACGAGCGCGCGCGGGCGGAAACGGTGGCCCGCCTGCTCGGCGAGGGCAGGAGCGTGGCGCTGGTGACCGATGCCGGCACGCCGGCGCTGAGCGACCCCGGGGCGCTGCTGGTGGCGGACATGCGGGGGCGCGGATTCCGCGCGGTGCCGGTGCCGGGGCCCAGCGCGGCCATGGCGGCGCTATGCGTCTCCGGGGACGACGCGCCACGCTTTCTCTTCTGCGGCTTCCTGCCGGCGAAGCGCGCGGCGCGCCGCGCCGCGCTGGGGGAGGTCCGGGACCTGACCTGCAGCCTGGTGTTCTACGAAACGCCCCACCGGATCGCCGAATGCATCGCGGACCTCCACGAGGTTCTGGGGGGAGGCCGGCGCGTCACCATTGCGCGCGAACTGACCAAGATCCATGAGACCGTTCATACCTGCCCGCTGCAGGAGGCCGGCGAGTGGCTCAAGAGGGGAAACCAGGAGCGGGGCGAGTTCGTGCTGGTGGTGTCCGGCGCGGAACCGCCGCGGTCGCCCGGCTTGGATTCCGAGGCCGAGCGCGTCCTGGGTTTGCTGCTGGAGGAACTGCCGCTGAGCCGCGCCGCCGATCTTGCGGCGCGCATCACCGGGGTGCCGCGCAAGGCGCTCTATGGCCGCGCCCTGGAGCTCAAGGCGGCTACGCCTCCGCGCCGCGTATAATTCCGCCGATGATTCCGGACCGCGTCACCACCCTGCGCATCGCCCGTCCCGACGACTGGCACCTGCACCTGCGCGACGGGGAGTCGCTGCGCGCCGTGGTGGCGCACACCGCGGCGCGGTTCGCGCGCGCCGTCGTCATGCCCAACCTCAAGCCGCCGGTTACCACGGTGGATGCGGCTGCGCGGTATCGGGAGCGGATATTGGCCGCGCTGCCGGCGCATGCGCGATTCGAGCCGCTGATGACGCTCTACCTCACGGACGCGACGCCGGCGCAGGAGATCGCGCGCGCTGTGGCGAGCGGCTTCGTGCGTGCGGTGAAGCTCTACCCGGCGGGTGCCACCACTCATTCCGATGCCGGAGTCACCGACGTGGCGCGCTGCCACGGCGCGCTGGAGGCGATGGAGAAACTGGGGCTGCCGCTGCTGGTGCACGGCGAGGTCACGGATTCCGCGGTGGATGTGTTCGACCGCGAGCTTGTCTTCATCGAGCGGGTGCTGGCGCCGCTGGTCCGGCGTTACCCCGGGCTCAGGGTGGTGCTGGAGCACATCACCACCCGGGACGGCGTGCAGTTCGTCCTGGAGTGCGGGCCGAATGTCGCCGGAACGCTCACCGCCCACCACCTCCTCATGAACCGCAATGCCATGTTCGAGGGCGGCGTGCGCCCGCATCATTACTGCCTGCCCGTGCTCAAGCGGGAGGAGCACCGTCGCGCCCTGGTGGC
>DASTHR010000419.1:0-4939 GCA_035718105.1 Burkholderiales bacterium | reverse complement strand
GATCAAGGACCGCCACGGCTCCATCACCATGGTGCCGGTGGTGTCCATGCCCTCGGACGACATCACGCACCCCATCCCGGACCTGACCGGGTACATCACCGAGGGCCAGATCGTGCTCTCCCGGGAACTCCACACCCAGGGCGTGTACCCCCCGGTCAACGTTCCCCCGTCCCTCTCGCGCCTGATGAAGGACGGCATCGGCAAGGACGACACGCGGGAGGACCACCCGCGGGTGGCGGCGCAGCTCTATGCCTCCTATGCCAAGGCGCTCGAGGTGCGAAATCTGGCATCCATCATCGGCGCCGAGGAGCTGTCCGAAGGCGATCGCCAATACCTCCGCTTTGCCGAGGGCTTCGAGAGGCGCTTTGTCGGCCAGGGCGAGGACGAGGACCGCTCCATCATCGAAACCCTGGGCATCGCCTGGGACCTGCTTTCCATGCTTCCCCCGGAGAGCCTGTCGCGGGTGCGGGAGGAGGACCTCAATCTGCACCACCGCTGGCAGCCCGAGCGCGAAACCGCAGGCGGACGATGAAGCGCCTGCGCATACCGCCGACCAAGAGCGGTCTGCTCGCCCTGCGCCGCCAGGTGCTGTTCCTGGAGGAAGGGCACGGCATGCTGGAGCGCAAGCGCGAGCTGCTCGCGCGCCTGGTCTACGAGCGACTCGGGGAATACCGCAGGGTGCGCGCCGAGGCGCGCCGCGCTCTGGAGGAAGCCTACCGCTGGCTCGCCCTGGCGCAGATGCGCATGGGCAGCCAGGTGTTGCGTCAGTCCGCCCGGGGGCTGCCCCCGGCGCTCGACGTGAACATCCTTCCGCGCAGCAACGTGGGCGTGGAATATCCTGCGGTGACGGCGCAACCCCGCTCGATCACGCCGGTGGGCCTGATGTGGACCGACCCGACCTTTGACCACGCGCGCGAGCGGCTGCAACGGGCGGCGCTGCTGATGGCGCGGCTCGGCGAACTGGAAACAGCGATGTGGCGCCTGCTTGCGGAACAGCGCAAGACCCAGAAGCGGGTCAACGCCCTCAAGTACAACGTTATACCCCGCTACCACGCCACCATCCACTTCATCCAGTCCGCGCTGGAAGAGGAGGAGCGCAACACCCTGTTCCAGATCAAGGTCCTGCGCGAGCAAGCCGAGAACGCGGGACGATCCGCGAACAAATGAGCCCATGGCCGGACGATTTACCGGCATCGCGGTCCGAACCGGACTGATCTACCTCACGCTGGCGGCCTGGTGGTATTTTGCCGCCGAAAACCTGCAGTCGGTGATTCTGGCCGGCCCGGAGAATCTGAGCAGCATCCAGCAGTACCAGCTCGGGCTGTTTCTCCTGACCACCGCCCTGCTGCTCTATGTGCTCAGCGGGGAGGCTGTGAGACGTCACCCCGGGGGGCCGGCGCCGGGGCGGGTGGCGACGCTGCTGGTCCCCGCCGTGGGCCTGGCGCTTCTGGCGCTCGGCATATCGGGATCGTGGTACTCCGCGTTCCAGCAACATGTGGCGCAGCACCAGCAGGAGAGGCGCCGGGCGCTGTCGCACGCCGCCGACGTCCAGGCCGCCAGGCTGGGTGAATGGGTGGAACGGCGCACTGCGGAGGCGCGCTCGGCGGCCGAGGATCCCCTGCTCGGCATGGAAACATCCCGCTGGCTGGCGAGGGGCGCTCCCGAGGGCGACATCCGGGACCGGCTGGCGAAGCGCCTGGAATCGATGCGCCTGGCCTATCCCTACGAGGCGGTTTTCCTGCTGGATGCGAGTGGGCGGATCCTGGTCACCACCGACCCCGCGGCGGCGCTCAGCAGCCAGGACCGGGAGTTCGCCCGCCGCGCCCTGGAGGAAGGTCGGGTATTGTTCGCCGGCCTGCATCGCCGCCACCATGGAGGCCTCGAACTCGACATCGTCACGCCGCTGCGCTCCGGCGCCGAGGGTCCACCCCGCGCGCTGGTTTATTTCCGGATCGACCCGAAGCGCACCCTTGCACCCCTGCTCGATTCCGGACCGGGGGCCATGGTCGGGCAGGAGAGCTTCCTGGTCCGGGGCGAGGGAAACGCCGTCCTGTACCTGACATGGCTGCGTTACCGCCCCGATGCGCCGTTGCCCCTGCGGGTGCTGCCGAAGCCGGAGTCCGCGGAAGGCAAGCTCCTGCTCGCGCATGGCGCGGGACTGGTCGAGGGAACGGACTACCGCGGGGTGCCGGTGGTGGCGACGGCGCGGCAGATCCCCGGCACCGGCTGGCACCTGGTGGTCAAGACCGATGCCAGGGACATGACCGATCCCGTGGCCCGCGGCGGCTGGGTCCTCTGGGGAGTGGTGATCCTGCTCCTCGCCGCAGCCGGGGGAACCATGGCCCTATGGTGGTATCAGCAGCGCGCCCGCGAGCGCACGCGCAACCTGAGCGAGGAGCTGGAACGCGAGACCTGGAAGGCACAGGCCCTGCAGCGTGAGGCGCGTCTGGCGGCCCTGTTCGATCATGCGGCCGACGCGGTGTTTGTCCACGATCGCAACGGCAGGATTCTGGAAGCCAACGAGCAGGCGGTGCGCGAGCTGGGCTACGGCCGCGCCGAGCTGTGCGCGATGAATGTCTCCGACGTCGCGCCGGAGGTCCGGCCCGGCGGTCCCGAGGGCCTCTGGAACTCCATGCGCCCCGGCGACACGGCCACCGTCAACGGCGTGCACCGGCGCAGGGACGGCAGCACGTTCCCGGTGGAAGTTCGCCTCGCCCTGATCCGCGGCGCCCGGGATGACTACTTCATCGCCACCGTGCGCGACGTCACCGCCCAGCACGCCGCCGAGCAGAGCATGCGGCTATACAGCAAGGTGTTCGACTCCAGTGGCGAGGCGATCCTGGTTACCGATGCGAACAACCGCATCGTGTCGGTGAACAAGGCGTTCACCGAGGTGACCGGCTACGAGCCCGGCGAGGTGCTGGGCCGCAGCCCCGGAGTGCTCGCCTCGGGCCGGCACGACGCGGGATTCTACCGGCAGATGTGGGAGTCTCTGAACGCAACCGGTCACTGGCGCGGGGAGCTCTGGAACCGCCGCCGCAACGGGGACGTCTTTCCCGAACTCGCCCACATCAGCGTGGTCCGGGACGCCCGCGGCACGCCGACCAACTATGTCGCCATGTTCTCCGACATCAGCGAGCGCAAGGCGGCCGAGCAGCGCATCAGCTACCTCGCGCAGCACGACATCCTGACCCGCCTGCCGAACCGGATCCTGATGCATGACCGACTGTCCCAGGCCATCGCCACGGCCCAGCGCAGGCGCGACCATGTGGCGCTGCTGTTCGCGGACCTTGACCGCTTCAAGAGCGTGAACGACTCCCTGGGGCACCATGTCGGCGACCTGCTGCTGCAGGCCGTTTCCGAGCGCCTGCGGCACTGCGTGCGACGGGGTGACACGGTGAGCCGCGTCGGCGGTGACGAGTTCATCCTGATCCTGCCCGGGATACGCGAGGCCTCCGCGGCGGTGCAGGTCGCGCGCAAGGCGCTGCAGTCCCTGAGCCGCCCCTACCTGCTCGACGGCCACGAGGTTTCGATCACCCCCAGCATCGGCATCAGCGTGTACCCCGACGACGGCACCGACATCGACGTCCTGGTGCGCAACGCCGATGCCGCGATGTACGAGGCCAAGCAGCGCGGCCGCGGCCAGTTCCAGTTCTTCACCTCCGACATGAACGCCCGCGCCCTGGAGCGCATCCAGATCGAGGCCGTGCTGCGGCGCGTTCTGGAGGAGGAGCGCCTGACCCTGCATTACCAGCCCCAGATCGACATCCTGAGCGGCCGCGTTACGGCGATCGAGGCCCTGCTGCGCTGGCAGGACCCGGAGCTAGCGGCAGTGCCCACGCCGCGCCTGATCTCGATCGCGGAAGAATGCGGCCTGATTTCCGCGCTGAGCGACCGCGTGCTGCGCCGCGCCTGTTCCCAGGCCCGGGAATGGTCGGCCGATGCCCCGGAGATCCCGGTCGCCGTCAACATCTCCGCTCTGCAGCTGCGACAGCCGGGGTTCCGCGACCGGGTGTCCGACATCCTGAAGGAGACGGGGCTTGCCCCATCGCGGCTGGAACTCGAGGTCACCGAGAGCGCGCTGCTGGAGGACACCGAAAGCACCCGGGCGCTCACCGACGAGCTTGCCGCCCTGGGCCTGGCGCTCGTGATCGACGACTTCGGCTCCGGATACTCGAGCCTGTCCGTACTCGAGGGATTCCGCGTCCGCAAGCTGAAGATCCACCAGTCGCTCCTGCGTGCCGTTCCGGGCGGCCCCCGGAGCGAGACCATGGTCATCGCGATTCTGGGACTGGGGGCCAGCCTCGGGCTGAGAGTGCTGGCCGAAGGAGTGGAAAACGAGGCGCAGCTCGACTTCCTGAAACGGCACGGCTGCCACGAGGCACAGGGCTTCCTGTTCGCGCGGCCGCAGTCCGCGGAGGAGTTCCTCAGCTGGTTGAAGGGCCGCGGGCCGGCATAGCCTCCGCCGGCGCCTCGGCAAGCCGCGTCCAGAGACAGCGTCCCTTGGACTCCCGGTCGATCGCCTCCAGGCAGGCGGCGTGGGCGTCGAGTTCCTCGGCGCTGGCCGCCAGCACCCGCGGCGCGCGGCGCGCGGCACGCGTACCCGCCTCCGCCGCCCGCACCGTCGGCTCGTCCACCTCGATCACGAGGCTTTCCTGGCCCCGGGTCATGGCGAGGTAAACGTCCGCCAGCAGCCGCGCGTCGAGCAGCGCCCCGTGGAGCGTGCGGCCGGAGTTGTCCACACGATAGTGCTCGCAAAGGGCATCCAGGCTGTTGCGCTTGCCCGGGCGAAGCTCCTTGGCCAGGCGCAGGGTGTCGGTCACGCCACCGCAATAGCTCACCAGCGGCTTGAGGCCCACCAGCGCAAGTTCGTGGTCGAGAAACGCCAGGTCGAAATCAGCGTTATGGATGATCAGCTCGGCGCCCCCGACGAACTCCA
>DASTHR010000418.1:0-12735 GCA_035718105.1 Burkholderiales bacterium | reverse complement strand
ACATCATTCCCGCCGAGGCCCTGCTGCCGCTGGCGGGGGACTTCTACCGCGAGCAGCACGGCACCCGCCTGCGACTGGCGGCGGAGGTGTTCGGCGGCGTATGGGACGCCCTGGTCTCGGGCCGGGCCGACCTGGTGATCGCCGCCCCCGGCGAGGGGCCTCCGGGCGGCGGATACGCGAGCCGTCCCCTGGGGGTGGTCGAGTTCGCCTTCGCCGTCGCGCCGTCGCATCCGCTTGCGACGCTGCCGGAGCCCCTTCGCAGCGAGGACATCCTCTGCCACACGGCGGTATCCGCCGCCGACAGCTCGCGCAACCTGCCCGCGCGCACCTCCGGCATTCTTTCGGGACAGAACGTGCTCACCGTGCCCAATCTGGCGGTCAAGCTGGCGGCCCAGCGCGCCGGGCTCGGGGTTGGCTACCTGCCCCGCGCGGTCGCCGAGGCGGAGGCCGCGGCGGGCCGGCTGGTGATCAAGGCCACGGAAGAGCACAAGGCACCGCAACATCTGTTCAATGCCTGGCGCACCGGCCAGGAGGGGAAAGCGCTGCGCTGGTTCCTGAAGCGGCTGGAGGACACGGCACCGCTGCGCGCGGCGCTGGGGATTCGGGATTGAGGCAGACTCAGCAGCCGGTCGTCAGCCAGGGCGCGGGGTTGCTGGCCCCAGAACACTGACCACAGCGGGATTCCGCCCGAATCCGCGGGCGGCAGGCTCAGCCCTGCTGACCTGCCGCTTCCTGCTCCGCGATCTCCTTGCGCACCAGGTCCATGTCCAGGGTGCGCGCCTTGCCGATCACCTCGTCCAGGGCCTGTCCGGGCAGCGCCCCGGGCTGGGAGAAGATGATGATCTGCTCGCGGAAGATCATGAGCGTCGGGATGGAGCGGATGCCGAAGGCGCTGGCGATCTCCTGCTCGTCGTCCGTGTTCACCTTGGCGAACACGATGTCCCCGTGCTTGTCGGAGGCGGCCTCGAACACCGGGGCAAAGCCCCGGCAGGGACCGCACCAGGGCGCCCAGAAGTCCACGACCACGAAGTTGCTGCCGTTGATCGTGTGCTCGAAATTGTCGCGGGTGAGTTCGACGATGGCCATGCAAGTTCTCCTGCGGCATCCCGCGCGCTGGACGAGCCGCCCGGGGAAATTTTGAAACGCGTGAGTTTACCCGAATCGGTCCCGCCGCGCCCGAAATTCCCTAAGCGCGGCACCACCGCACCCAGGCGTCCCGGTAGGCGGCCTCCAGCCCGCGGGCGAATCCGGCCTCGTCCATGAGGGGCGAAGCCCGCAGGCGCTCGCGCATCCCGGCCCGCAGGTCCCCGAGTTGCGCCATGTCCCCCGCCAGGCGCCGGCACAGGGCCACGAATGCCTCGGGCGAGGCGGGCGCGAATTCCGCCAGTCCGGCCGCCGACAGGATGCTCAGGCCCATGCGCCCGGCATGGGTCGCGCCGGCGAGGCTCAGCACCGGCACGCCCATCCACAGCGCCTCGCAGGTGGTGGTGGCGCCGTTGTAGGGCGTGGTGTCCAGTGCCAGGTCCACCTGGCCGTAGGCGGCGAGGTGGTCCTCGCCCCGGGGCGTCCAGTGCTGCAGCCGGACCCGCTCCGGGTCCACGCCCAGCGCGGCGAGCGCGGCCAGCAGGCGCTCACGGGCTGGCGTGTCCGCCAGCGCGCGCGCCTTCAGGTACAGGCGCGAGCCGGGAACCGCCCGCAGCGCGGCGGCCCAGAGTTCCAGCGCCGCGGGGCTGACCTTGGCGTAGTTGTTGAAGGACCCGAAGGTGACACAGCCATTGCGCAGCGCCGGCGGCGGCGCCACCTCCGGCGCGCCCCGGGGCGCGCGGAAGCAGAAGTAGCTGTGGGGCAGGCGCAGCAGGCGCTCGCTGCTCCAGGCCTCGGTGCCGGCGGGATCCGCGTGCCAGTCGGTGACCCGGAAGCCGATGGCGTCCAGCCCGGTGGTGTCGGGATAGCCGAGGTAGCTCACCTGCACCGGGGCCGGGCGCCGCGCCAGGCACAGCAGCCGGTTGTCCCGGGTGTGGCCGGCTAGCTCCACCAGGACGTCGATGCCGTCGGCGACGATGCGCCGGGCCAGGGATTCATGGTCCATCCCACGCACCTTGACCCAGTGGTCGGACAAGCCGCGCAGCCGCTCGCTCCAGTCATCGTCCACGGGCGCGTCGTTGTAGCAGGTGACCTCGAAGCGCCGCCGGTCGTGGGCGCCCAGGATCGGCTCGATGAAGCTGCCCACCGCATGGCGGCACAGGTCGGGCGAGAGATAGGCGAGCCGCAGCCTGCGCCCGGGCTCACGGTCCCGCGCCGGTGCGTCAACCGGCGGCGCGGCGCGGCGCGCCACCAGATCGTTGAAGCCGCGCGCCTGCCGGTACAGCGCCTCGCGGCTGATGCCGCGGGAGTAGTTCATCGCCATCAGCATGTTGGAACAGGCGTCGGCGTAGTCCGGGCTCAGTTCCAGCGTCGCGCGGTACTCCTGTGCCGCCTCCTCCGCCCGCGCCTGGTCCTTGAGGGCATTGGCGAGGTTGCCCCGGGCCACCGCAAACTCGGGCTTCTGCGCGATCGCGCGCCGGAAGCAGGTCTCGCCCTCCGTGAGCTCTCCCAGCTCCAGCAGGGCGGTGCCAAGGTTGTTGAGCAGTTCCGCGCTCTCCCCCTTCACCGACATCGCGCGGCGGTAGGACCTGGCCGCGTCGGCGGGCATCCCGGCCTGGAGTTGCAGCGCCCCCAGTTCGGACCAGGCATCCGGGTCGTCGGGCCGGGCGCTCAGGAATTCCTCCAGGTGGGGCGCCGCCTCGGCGGCCAGGCCCATGGCACCCAGCAGCCGCCCCGCCTGGAAATGGGCTTCCGGGAAATCGGGTCGCACTGCCAGCGCCCGCCGGAAGCACTCCAGCGCCTCGACCTTGCGCCCGGCGGAGACTTCCATCAGGCCCATGGCGTAGAGCGCGGGCGCCGAATCGGGACGCAGCACCACCGCCCGGCGGAAGGCCTCGGCGGCCTCCTCGGGTTGGCCCATCCGGTTCAGGGTATTGCCGAGATTGAGATGAAACTCCGCCACGCCGCCGTCGGCCGCGATGGCGCGGCGGAACAGGTCGGCGGCGTCCGCGTCCTTCCCGCGCTGGTAGGCGATGATCCCGAGGTAATGCAGGGCATGGGCGTTGCCCGGCTGTTCCTGCAGCAGCATGGCGTACATGCTCTGGGCCAGATCCAGGTGGCCCTGCTGATGCAGTTGCACGGCGCGCAGAAGGGTGGATTCGCCGGTGGCGGCCGGGGTCGCGCCGCCGCAGCAGTGCTTGTATTTCCGGCCGCTGCCGCAGGGGCAGGGATCGTTGCGACCCGGCTTCAATCGAGCAGGATGTCCCAGTCCGTGGTCACCAGGATCTGCCGGCGCACGTCTTCCTTGATCGCGAGATCGCGGAAGTCGATGGGATTGAAGTCGTCGGTGAGCACGATGGCCTGGGGATCGTCAGGCACCTCAATGGCCTTCAGCAGCCCGCGCTGGACCTCCGCCTGTGCCAGGGGATGGACCGGAAAGCCGCGCACCAGGGACAGATCCGGCACCCGCGGGGGGCCATCCCAGGCAAGGATCACGAAATTGCCGGCGCCGCCCTCGTGGCCGGCGTGATGGGTGGGGTGCACCCGGATATGGTCGAACACCTGGCGCAGGGTCTTCACCACGGACCCCAGCATGCCGCCCCCCGGCCCCAGTTCCCCCACCAGATTGAGCGCGAGCACTGCACCCGGCGCCATGGCGGACTCCACCAGCCGCAGCGCCTCCAGGCTGAGCAGATGCCCCGGCGTCGTGTCACCGTTGAAGACGTCCAGGATCACGAAGTCATAACGCTCCGTGTTGGTGCCGAGAAAGTAGCGCGCGTCCTGGACGTGCACCCGACCCCGCCCCTGGTAGCCGAAATGACTGCGCGCCAGTTCCACCACTTCCGGGTCTATGTCCACCACGTCGCAGGCTATTCCCCGCTCCTCGTACCAGTGCGGCACCACGCCCGCGCCAAGGCCGATCACCAGGCAGCGACGCCCGTCCGGATTCATGACATAGGGCAGGAACTGCACCAGGTAGGTGTACTCGTACACCGAGAGGCCGCTCGCGGTGTCGATGCCGCCCTGCACCAGGCCATCGATTTTCATCTCACGGGTCTGAAAGTTCGACCCGATGTAATCCACCACCTTGATATTGCCGTAGAAGCTGTCCACCGAGGCCACGAGCTGCACCCGAGTGCCGTCCGGCATGATCTTGGAAGCCGTGGAGCCCCCCGCATCGGCCAGCAGCGGCAGCGCGAGCAGCAGCAGCAAGGCATAGCGCCGGCGCACGAACACGAAATAGGCACAGCCCAGGGAGATCAGCGCCATTCCGGTGGCGATCAGGGTCGCTTGCACGCCAAAGTAACCGATGAGGAAGAACCCGGTGCCCACGGTGCCGAGGAAGCTGCCCATGGTGGACAGGGCATAGAGGCCGCCCACGGTGCGGCCGAGATTGCGCATCTCCGTAGCGACCAGCCGCACCAGGAACGGCGAGACGCAGCCCAGCAGCAGCAGCGGAACACCGAACAGCGCCGCGGAGCCTGCCAGGGAACCCCCGCGCAGTCCCAGCGCGAGACTGGCTTTGAGCACCGGCGCCTTGAGCACCGGCACGAGGCAGACCGCGATCCCGGCAACGATGATGAGGCCGTAGAGCCAGTCGGCACTGCCGTGGCGATCGGCCAGGTGTCCGCCGATCGCGTAGCCGGCGGCCAGCGCCACCAAGGTGACCGTGATCAGGGAGGTCCACACGAACAGGCTCACGCCGAAGAAGGGGCCGATCACCCGCGAGCCCAGCACCTGGATCACCATGACCAGAGCACCGCACAGCACGGAGGTGAGGAGCAGAAAGAAGAGAAAGCTGCGCGAGTGTTGGGTGGTCATCGGAGTCGGCGGCATCATAGCCTATGGCAGAATACCGCGCCATGCCGCCAGCCGCCGCCTCCCGCTATCGCGGGCGTTTCGCGCCCTCGCCCACCGGGCCGCTGCATTTCGGCTCGCTGGTGGCGGCCGCGGGCAGCTTCCTGGAAGCGCGCGCCCGCGGCGGCGAGTGGCTGGTGCGCATGGAGGACCTGGACCCGCCGCGCGTCGTGCCCGGCGCCGCCGACGACATCCTGCGCACCCTGGAGGCCCTGGGCTTCGCCTGGGACGGGGCCGTGGAATGGCAGAGCCGCCGCGGCGACGCCTACCACGCGGCGCTGGAGCGGCTGCGCGAGACCGGCCTGGTCTATCCCTGCGCCTGCAGCCGCAAGGAGGTGGCCGATTCCGCCGTCACCGGCATCGAGGGCTTCGTCTATCCCGGAACCTGCCGCGGCGGCCTGCCCCCCGGGCGGGAGCCCAGGGCCCTGCGGCTGAACACGGCGGGACAGGCCGTGGAATTCGAGGACGCGCTGCAGGGAACGGTGCGGCAGCAACTCGACACCGAGATCGGCGACTTCGTGGTGTACCGCGCCGACCGCGTGTACGCCTACCAGTTGGCGGTGGTGGTGGACGACGCCTGGCAGGAGATCACCCATGTGGTGCGGGGCGCCGACCTGCTGGCCTCGACCCCGCGCCAGATCTGGCTGCAGCGCCTCCTGGGCTATCCGACGCCGGAATATCTGCACCTGCCGGTGGCGGTGAATGCCGCCGGGGAAAAACTCGGCAAGCAGACCGGCGCCGCCGCCGTGCCTGCGGCGGATCCGCTGCCCTCCCTGCTGGCCGCCCTCGACTTCCTCGGCCACCGGCCCCCGCCGCAGCTCGCCCGGGGCAGGGTGCGCGACCTGTGGGCCTGGGCGACGGAGAACTGGGACAGCCGCCGCCTGCCCCGGAAGCGGACGATCCCGCTACCGGGGTGACTTACTGCGGCTCGCCGCCGCGAAACAGCAGCAGTTCCCCCGGCGCCAGCGCAGTCCAGTCCTCGTTATCGGTGAGGGGCACGGTGGCGATCACCGCCACCCGGTCATCGGGCGAGGTCACATCGTTGAAATCCACGCTCACGTCCTCGTCCATGAGGTGCGCGGTGCCGAAGGGCGCCTTGCGCACGATGTAGGTGAGCTTGGTGGAGCAGTGGGCCATCAGCAGGTCGCCGTTGGACAGCAGGAAATTGAAGGTGCCGTGGGCGGCCAGGTCCCCGGCCACCGCGGACACCGCCCGCTGAAGCTGGCGGGGACCCGGGCGCCCCCCGGGAAAGGCGCGGCGCAGATGCTCCAGCAGGCGGCAGAACGCCGCCTCGCTGTCGGTGCCCCCCACCGGCCGGTAGCGCGCGGTTTTCGAAGGCTGGTAGCGGAATCCCCTGAGGGTGCCGTTGTGGGCGAAGATCCAGTAGCGTCCCCACAGCTCGCGCATGAAGGGGTGGCAGTTGGCCAGCGCCACATGGCCGCGGGTGGCCTTGCGGATATGGGCAATGACGTTGGTGGAACGGAGGGGATAGTGGCGCACCAGTTCGGCGATGGGCGACTTCACCGACGGCTCGGTGTCGATGAACACCCGGCAGCCCGCCTGCTCGAAGAAGCCGATCCCCCAGCCGTCGGCGTGCTGGTCGGTACGTCCGCCCCGCTGCTGGAATCCCGTGAAGGAGAAGCAGATGTCCGTCGGGACATTGCAATTCATTCCCAGCAGCTGGCACATGGGGCGCGCGTCCTCGCGATGAAAACCCGGATGTTAACGCCGGGAGGCGCGCCGCGGATGACGTTCACGCCGGGCAGTCGCGCCCCCGGGGAAGAACCCGCCACCCCCACGGGGCGGCGCATCGGTTCCGGAAGTCGCGGAGCGGACGCAACGGCGGTTAGCGCTCCACAGAATCCCATAACCCTATGTTCTATAGATATTTAGTCGAAAAACCTCAGTCCTGGTCGGCTCCCGTCCCCGGCCAGGGGATAATCCATGACCGCCTTAGTGCCGTCAAAGACCGGATTTTCCCTTTTTTCCGGCCAGCTTGCGCGCGCTTTGCAATGCAGCACGAAAAGCCACCCTGCCGCACCATTCTGGTGCGGCATGCCGAGTCTGAATTTTTTTGTCTTCCATATCATACGGTTGAATTTTTCGCGTTCCAGCCATTGGATGGCGGATGATAAAATTCAGTTGTTCGCGGGGACTCTCCGCGGCAGTGCTTGTCAAAGTCTCGTCCGTTTTGTGGTGCCGGCATTCTGGAGCGTCCCATGACCACCATCGTCGTCGTCAGGAAGAATGGTTTCGCGGCCATCGCCGCGGACACGCTCACCACTTTCGGCAACACGCGGCTCACGCCCAACAACGACGCGTCCTACGACAAGATACTGCAGCACGGTGACTCGTTCGTGGGGTTGTGCGGCAGCGCGGCCCATCACCTGGTGCTCGCCAGCGTGATGCGGCGTTTCGCCGATCTGAAGTTCACCAGCAAGGAAGACATCTTCGAGTCGTTCCGCCGCCTCCACCCGATCCTGAAGGAAGAGCACTTCCTCAACCCCAAGGAAGACGAGGACGATCCGTACGAGTCGAGCCACATGACGGCCCTGATCGCCAATCCCAACGGCATCTACGCCGTGTACTCCATGCGCGAGGTGTTCGAGTACAACCGCTTCTGGGCCATCGGCTCCGGCGCGGACTTCGCGCTGGGGGCCCTGCACCAGGCCTATTCGCGCTACGACAACCCGGCTGACATCGCCCGGGCGGGAATCGAGACCGGCTGCGAATTCGACAAGAGTTCCGGCCTGCCCATGACGCTGTACACGGTGCGGCTGAAGGACGAGTCCTACACCCAGTGGCGGCTGTTCCAGTCGTCCCTGGAACAGCTCGAGCGCGCCCGCGCCCCGGAGTAAGCCGCGCCGCGGCTTACTCCCCGAACAACGCCTCGGCATTGCGCCAGGCGATTCCCTCCGCCAGGTCCGGCGGCAGCTGCTCCAGCCATTTCCGCGCCGACTGCGCGACACCCGGCACCTCGGGCCAGCGCGCGGGCGCCCAGGTGTCGCTGCCGTACATGAAGCGGTCGGGAAAGCGCAGGAACAGCCCCCGCCAGAGCGGATCGAGCCGGCCGCCGGGCGCCACCTCGTCCAGTCGGTAGGACAACTCGGCCCAGAGATTCGGACTGCGCTCCAGCAGCCGCTCCACGATTTCCGGCGGGTCGCTCATGCCGGCGTGCGCCCAAAGGATCCTCACCTTCGGATCCAGGTCGGTCAGCTTCTCCACCGTTCTGGCGTCCCCATGGACGTGCAGCACCAGCCCCCGGGCGACGGCAAGTTGCACCACGCGCCTCACCACCGGGGATCCGGCGTCGGCGGCGGAAAGATGAAACTCGCCGATGCCGCGGTAGATGCCGCGTCGCAGGCGCTGTTCCAGATAGGGTATCAGCGACTCGTCGCGGTGCCAGGTCCCCATGTCCGACGGGCTTCTGTAGGGCCGCAGTTCCGGGACGATGCGCCCGGGCGCGGCCTCGTAGAGCTTCAGCGTGCCGTCATCGGGCGTGCTGGAAACCAGCGCCCGGCGGATGCCCGCGCGGTCAAGGATGGCCAGCACCTCCGCCACCGGATACGCACCCCAGGCATCGGCGCTGTAATGGATATGGGCGTCAAACAACTCCATGGGCGCCGGGCGCGCGAAGCCGGGCAGGGCCAGCAACACGATCAGCAGGAACTGGAGCCATTTCATCGCGACAGAGCATAGCGCCGTTGCGCGGGGGATCAAACCCGCCCCGCCGGCACCCGATAAATCACCTGCTGCATTACAGCATAAATCCATAAGCGATAAATTATATGATTGACAAATAAGAGCATATGACTAGAATTGCAGTTTTTGCGGCGCAACACGCCGGTATCGCCACTGACACGCCTGCCCGATAGGAGAGATGCAACATGGCTAACCCCCAGCAAGACCTGATGGCCCTGAACAAGGCCAATATCGAAACCACCCTGAGCCTGGCCGCCGCCGTCCTCAAGGGCGCCGAGCGCCTGGCGGGCCTGCAGATCGCCGCCGCGAAGGAATTGCTCGCGGACAACGCCAAAATTGCCCGCAACATCATCTCCGTGAAGGATCCCCGCGAGCTGATGTCCATGAAGCCCGTGGCCGAGCCCCTGCTCGAGCGCGCGCTGAGCTACTCCCGCAACGTCTACGAAGTCGCCTCCGAGACCCAGGCCGAGATCGCCAAGCTGCTGGAAGGCCGCCTGAAGGAAATCGGCGCCACGGTGAACGAAGCCGTGACCCAGGCGGCCAAGAACGCCCCGGCGGGCTCCGACGTGGCTGTGGCCGCGGTGAAGTCGGCCATGGCCGCCGCCAGCTCGGCGTACGAGAACATCCAGAAGATCTCCGGCCAGGTGAAGCAGCTCACCGAAGCCAATGTGGCCGCGGTGGCCGACACCACCGCCAAGGCCGGCGGGACCCGCAAGAAGACCACCAAGGCCTGAGCGGCACTCGCGAGCACGCAAACCCCGGCGGCCTCCCGCCGGGGTTTTTTTACGCCCCGAATCCGAGCAGGTGATAGGCGAGGGGGAACAGCAGTGCCGTGAGCGCCGCGTTCAGCCCCATTCCCAGTCCCGAAAAAGCCCCTGCCTCCTCGCTCATCTGGAATGCCCGCGCGGTGCCGATGCCATGGGCGGCGACGCCGGTGGCGAAGCCGCGCACGCTGTCGTCGCGGATGCGCAGCGCGTCCAGCAGCCCCTTCGCCATCACCGCGCCCAGGATGCCGGTGCAGACCACCAGCACTGCGGTGAGGGACGGCAGCCCGCCCAGCTTCTCGGCGATGCCCATGGCGATGGGCGTGGTGATGGACTTGGGCGCGAGCGACAGCAGCGTGGGGCGCGACGCCCCCAGCAGCCAGCCGATGCCCACCGCGCTGAGCACTGCGGTCATGGCCCCGGCGAGCAGTCCGGCGGCGATGGGGACCAGCATGCGGCGCAGCTTGCCGATCTGCGCGTAAAGCGGCACGGCCAGAGCCACCGTCGCGGGCCCCAGCAGGAAATGCACGAACTGCGCGCCGTCGAAATAGGTCTGGTAGGACGTGCCCGAAATCCAGAGCGTGAGCACCAGCGCCGCCACCGCCAGCGCCACGGGATTGAGCAGCGGGTTCATGCCCCGGCGCAGGTACAGCCAGTGCGCAGCCAGGTAGGCGAGCAGGGTCGCGGTCAGCCACAGCAGGGGCGTTGCCGAGAGGTAGACCCAGACATCGGCGAGCCTACCGCCCATCGCGCCCTCCCCCGGCGGCGCGCATGGCCAGCGCGGTGACGACGATGGTGACGGCCGTGCTGAGCACCAGCGCGGCCACGATCGGCAACCATTCCTCCGCGATTCGTCCGGCGTGAACCATGACGCCCACGCCCGCCGGGATGAACAGCAGCGACAGATGACCGAGCAGGCCCTGGGCGGTGTCCCGCAGCGGGCGCGGCGTGCCACCCCGGATCAACAGCGTGAGGAACAGCAGCAGCATGCCGATCACCGGACCCGGCACCGGCAGGCCCAGCAGCAGCACCAGCAACTCGCCGGTGAGCTGGTACACCAGCAGCAGCGCGATCGCGCCCACCATCGCCTTCTCCCCCTGAGAAGGCACTATTCTAGCGCGCGGTTCAGGAAAGCCTGGTCAGCAACCGTGGATCCGGATTCGTCCGGACGCCCACGCCGCATGTCCGCCTGAAGCCTGCCCCCGACCGGATCGGAGGGCGGGCCTACAAGCTCAGCGGCCCTTGGTGAGGGCGTGGATCAGTGGCTCGCAGGCGGCGTCGCGGGAGAAGCGGATGCTGGCCACCACCGTGGCGGCGGCGCAGAAACCCAGCAGCACCGCGAAGTCGGTGGCCACCGCGAAGTCGGGCGCGAATTGCGCGGCCGTCGCCGCCGGGCTGGCGTGCTTGAGCAGGTCCACGCCATAGGTGAAGGGATTGACCGTGGCCACCCAGCGCAGCCAGGCCGGCAGGTGCTGCACCGGGTACAGGGCGCCGGAGAGAAAGAACACCGGGAAGATCACCAGGTTCATGATCACCGCGAAGTTCTCCAGGGTCGGGCTCCAGGCCGCCACCAGCATGCCAAGGCTGGCGCAGGCGAGGCTGGTGACGATCAGCGCCGCCAGCAGCAGTCCCCAGCGCGCATCCGCGCCCACGTAGCCCAGCAGCGCCAGCAGGACCAGAAGCAGCAGCGCCTGTACCACGGCCGCGGCGGTGGCGCTCAGGGTCTTGGCGACCACGATCCAGTGATGGGGAAACGGCGCCACCACCAGCATGCGCATCACCCCGGACTCCTTGTCGTTCACGGTGCTGAGGGAGGCGGTCATGGCGCCGAACAGCATGGTCATGCCCACCACACCCGGCACCAGGAAGTAGCGGTAGCTGCCGTCGCCCGCCCGGTCCAGCATGGCGTCCAGGCCGGTGCCGATCACCAGCAACCAGATCAGGGGACGCACCATGGCGGCCACGAGCCGCCCGCGCTGGCGGAACATCCGCACCAGTTCGCGCTCCACCACGGCGTAGAAGGGCCCTAGGCTCACGCCCCCTCCTGCGCCCGCCGCGGCTCCTGCCAGGCACCCGGCTCGTTGACCCACAGGAAAACGTCATTCAGGTTGGGCCGGCGCCAGCGCATGCCGAGAATGCCGGTGCCGAGCCGTGACTGGAGCGCGGCGAGCGCCGCCAGGTCCTCGCCGCGGTGGCGGTAGCACAGCCGCTCGCCGTCCCGTAACGCGGGGCCGAGATGGGGTGAAGCGGCCCGATCCGCGGCATCCGGGTCCTCGGCCTCGATCTCGACGATGTAGTCCGCCAGGGACGCGATCAGTTCCCGGGGGGCACCCGTCTTGACGATGCGGCCGCGGCTGATGAAGGCCACGCGCCCGCATTCCGCCGCCTCCTCCAGATAATGGGTGGTGAGCAGCACGGTCATCCCCAGTTCCGCCCGCAGCCGACCGACGAAGCGCCAGATGCGCCGCCGGTTGGGCAGGTCGAGGCCGATGGTGGGCTCGTCCAGGAACAGGATGTCGGGGCGGTGTATCACGCCCCGGGCGATGTCCAGGGCCCGGCGCTGTCCGCCGGAGAGGGTGGCCACTGGGCGGTCACGCGTTTCCGCGAGCCCGAACAGGTCCAGCAGTTCCCCGGCGCGGCGCGCGATCTCCGCCGGCGCCAGCCCGTAGAGCATGCCGCAGAAACGCAGGTTCTCCCACACCGAGAGCGTGCGGTCCAGGGCCGAGTCCTGGAACACCACCCCGATGCGCCGCCGCACCGCCACCGCGTCGGCGACGACGTCGAGCCCCGCCACCCGGGCCCCGCCGCCGCCGGGGCGGATCAGGGTGGAGAGCATGTGCACGGTGGTGGTCTTGCCCGAACCGTTGGGGCCCAGCAGCCCGAAGAACTCGCCCCGGGGGATCTCCAGTGACAGGCCGTCCACGGCGCGGATCTCGCCATAGTTCTTGGCGAGCTCCCGCGCCTCGATGGCGGGAGGTGTGTCCTGGCTGCTCACAAGTGGTGGAAGGGGAATGAGGCGACCCATTCTAGCTTGAATACCCATGATTCCAACCACCAAGGCACCAAGGCACGAAGGGAAGCTCTGCAACGGTCCAGTCCCCGGAGGTCCCGACCAATCGCCTGCTCAGGCGTTCACCAGGGGCGCGCGCTGTTCTTCCCGAAATCCTTGGTGCCTTGGTGTCTTGGCGGTGAAAAGCCAGCGGGGCCGCTCCTACGCAGGGGTCTTGGCGCTGGCCGCAGACAGTTCCCGGGAGTTCTTGTCGTCGCGGTAGATCACCACCGGTTTGACGTCCACCCGCGGCTTCTGCGCCCGCTCCACGGCCTCGGT
>DASTHR010000417.1:0-16251 GCA_035718105.1 Burkholderiales bacterium | reverse complement strand
TCCCCCTTGTCGCCCTGCCGGCCGGTATAAGCCTCCAGCTTCAGGTCGTTGGCGCCCACCGACCTGGGCAGCGCCACCCGGGCGGAGGCGCGCAGGATCGGAAACGCCCACTCGTTGCCGGTCACGTTCCAGTAGAGCTCGTCGTGGGTGTCGAAAAAACCGAGCTGGCGGCTGGTGCCGTAGGTGATCGAGTACGTGTATTCTCCCGGCTCCAGCGGAACCTCCTTCCGGCCCAGGTACACCCGCACCCCGTTTTGCAGGTTCTCGGTGTGCCAGGGTTCCGGCTGGCCATCCCGGCTCGCCTCCATGACGACAAACTCCACCCGGGTGCGTCCGCCCAGGGGCGTGGGGTAAACGGTCGGAAAATCCCGGTAGATGCCGCGCTTGATGGAATCCCCCTCGGCGCGCACCCGGATGGTCTCCTCCACCACCAGGCTGGCGTCGGCCAGCACCCGGATGTCGCTGTGGTAATCCAGGATCACCTCGGCTGCGGCCGCCGGAAACGCCAGCACCGCTGCGAGCAGAACCAGCAGGCGCAGCGCGGCGCTCACAGTTTCAGCTCCGGCGATTCGCGCCGGGTTGCCAGCTCGATCTCGAAGTACTCCCCGGACCTGAAACCGAACGCGCGCGCGACCAGGTTGCTCGGGAAGGACTCCACGAGGACGTTCAGCTCGCGCACCGTGCCGTTGTAATAGCGGCGCGCATACTGGATCTGCTCCTCCGTTTCGCTCACCTGCCGCTGCAGGTCAAGGTAGCCCTGGTTCGCCTTGAGATCGGGATAGGCCTCCGCCAGCGCGAACAGGTGGCGCAACCCGCGGGTGAGGCCGTTTTCCGCCTCCTGCCGCGCCACCCCGGCGCCGGCGCTGCGCGCCTCCGTCACGCCCTGCAGCGTCGCCTGCTCGAAACGGCCGTAAGCCTTCACCACCTCCGCCAGCTTGGGCAGCAGGTCGTGGCGGCGCTTGAGCTGCACGTCGATGCCGCTCCAGGCCTCCTTCGCATGGTTGCGCCGCGCCACCAGCCGGTTGAAAAGGACGATGCAATACAGGAGCAGGGCCAGCAGCAGGCCGGCCGCGAGCCAGAAGCCCATCATGTCTCTCCTCCCATTTGCCGCCCATCATAGCCGCCACGGCAGTGCGGTTCCACGGCACCCCAAAAACAAGACGGCGGGGACCCGCCCCGCCGTCCTCAGCGTTCCCCGTGGGAACCTAATCCTTGCATTTCACCTTGTACGTGCCGTGACCCTTCCCGGGATGTTCATCCTTCCACCTGTGCTCCTTTTTCGCCTTGTATTTTGTCTTGCATTCGCGGTCATCGTCGTAATGATGCCTGCCGTCACGGTAAGCCGCCGTACTGCCCACCGCAACGCCGCTTCCATAGGCCGGGGCGCTGCTGGCGCTCACGTTCTTGCCGATGACTGCACCGGCAGCCCCGCCGGCGCCCGCCCCCACCACCGCCCCGGTACCGCCGCCCACGGAGTGGCCCACCGCCGCTCCGGCGCCGCCACCCATCGCACCACCGATCGCGGCGCCGGTACGGCCCTTGCCTTCCGTGGTGGCGGCGCCGCCGACCGCGCCCCCGGCCGCCCCGCCAACGATCGCGCCGGTCCTGCCGCCCACGCTGTTGCCGATGGCCGCGCCGGCCGCCGCGCCCACTCCGCCGCCCACTGCCGTCGTCAGGTCGTCCGCCGCCGCGGTTACCGCCACCAGCGCCAGGGCCGATGCCAGTATCATTTTCGCATCGCGCATTTTCATGACTGTTCTCCTCTCCATTGCATTCGCCGGACCACACCGCCGGCATGGGTTGCATGGTGCACGACGGCCAGCACTTGCGCAGTGAGAGTGGTCACAGGCGCCTGAAATCCGCGACGATGATGCTGATGCCGGGTGGGGGGAAAGCTAAAATGCGACCCTGATCCGATTCCGCCCAAGGAGGACACTTGATCGCATTCATCACCGGCGCCAGTTCCGGCTTCGGCGCCGCCATCGCCCGCCGCTTCGCCCGGGAAGACGCCCGTGTCATCGTGGCCGGGCGGCGCCTCCAGCGGCTGGCCCAGCTTGCCGCCGAGTTGGGGCCGGCCTGCCTCCCCCTGGAACTGGACGTGCGCGACCGGGGCGCGGTCCGGCGCGCCCTAGCGGGCCTCCCCGCCGATTTCGCCGAAGTGGACGTGCTGGTGAACAACGCCGGCCTGGCCCTGGGGCTGGAACCGGCACAGCGCGCCAGCCTCGACGACTGGGACCAGATGGTGGACACCAACGTTAAGGGCTTGATGTACTGCACCCGGGCGCTGCTGCCGGGCATGGTGGCCCGCAACCGGGGGCACATCATCAACATGGGCTCGGTGGCGGGCGAGTTCCCCTACCCCGGAGGCAACGTCTACGGCGCGACCAAGGCCTTCGTCCACCAGTTCACCCTGAACCTGCGGGCCGATCTGCTGGGCACAGCGGTGCGGGTCACCGACGTTCAGCCGGGGCTTTGCAGCGGCACGGAATTCTCCGAGGTCCGATTCAAGGGTGATGCGGACCGGGCCACACGGGTATACGAGGGCACGGAGCCCCTGAGCGCCGAGGACATCGCGGAGACCGTGCACTGGATTGCCAGCCGACCAGCTCATATCAACGTCAACGCCATCGCCCTGATGCCAGTGTGTCAGGCCTTTGGTCCGTTCGCGATCCATCGCGAGAAACCGGACAGGAACAAGTAAGCATGGCGCAGACCAGCCTGATCTATGTCGGCGATCCGCTCTGCTCCTGGTGCTATGGCTTCGGTCCCGAGATCGGCGCCCTGGAAGCCGCCTGCCGGGAGCGCGCAGGGCTGCGGGTGATTCTGGGAGGACTGCGACCCTACACCGCCCAGCCCATGGACGATGCGCTGAGGCGCCACCTGCGGCAAGCGTGGCAGTCCGTGGAGAAGGTCAGCGGGCTGCCCTTCAACTTCGGATTGCTGGAACGCGAGGATTTCGTGTACGACACCGAACCCGCCTGCCGGGCAGTGGTTACCGCCCGGGGCATGAGGCTCGAAGCAGCGCTGCCAGTGTTCCTGGCGATCCAGGCCGCCTTCTACCGGGACAATCGGGATCCGCGCCTGGAAGACACCCTGGCGGACGCTGCCGTGCTCGCCGGCCTGGAACGCGACGAGTTCCTCGCCCGCTTCAATTCCGAGCACATGAAACAGGCCACGCGCCAGGATTTCGCGGCCGCCCGCAGCCTCGGCATCCGGGGTTTCCCCGCGGTGCTGCTCGCACGCAACGGCGACCTGGCTCTGATAGCCAGCGGCTTCACCCGCGCGCCCCGGATGCAGGAAACCCTGGAGCGGATTCTGGCGGCGCCTTGAGAAGGAGTCCCGGCGTGCGCCCATGCCCGGGATAACCCGCGTAGGGTCGCGGAGGCCGTCCCCTGCCTGCGAGATACGGGGACGAGGTTGCAGAGCAACCTCACGTTATTGTCATATTACAAATTAATAACATATAGTTACCACATTTTATTAACCCTATTTTGAGGATTTGTGATATAGTGCTCTAAATTTAAGAATATTATTTTTAATCCCTGCACCATCCAAGGCCACTCAGGATGCATGAACTGAAGCCTTCCGTCCGCTGCCTGACGCTGAATCAGGCCGCCGAAATGCTCGCCGGGGAACCCCAGTGGATTCGTGACGGAGTCGCGCCGGGCGGCCGGATGTCCGGAAATTTCATGAAGGCCTACAGCTTCCTGCTCTCCGCAATCGTCTCCGGCGAACTCCGGGCGCGCAGTCCCGACAATCCTGACGCCGAGGACATGATCATCGACCGCGAGTTGTGCTGGGATTGGGTGATCGAGACGCGTAACCTCCTTCCCTTCCTGGAGAAACCGCACGCCTGGACCCCCCAATTCGGCGCCGGCCCGGATGAACGCATGCGTTTGCAGGAAGCGGGCGACCCCACCGCCACACCGCTCACATTTCGCGGCCGTTGATGACCCGCAACCTGGCGCCGTCCCCCACCGCGTCTCCGGGGTAGACGATCACCCGGTCGCCCGGCGAGAGCCCCTGCTCCACCACCGCCTCAGCGCCCCGCGCCGGGCGATGCGAACCCGGCGGCGTTCGGCCCTGCCTTCTGAAACCACAAACACCGCCCAATCGGCGTCATCGCGAAACAGCGCCGCCACCGGCACCTTCACCGTGTCCGCCTCGCGGTAGACCACGATGCGGGCATCCACCCGGTAGGCATCGCCCAGTGCCTGCCACGCCTCCGGGGGAGAGGTCAGGTCCGCGATGACGTTGACCCGCTGCTCTTCCACGCCGAGCGCGGAAACCTTGGTGAAGGCGGAGGGCTCCACCAGGCGCACCCTGCCCGACAGGCGCAGCCCGCCGCCGGCATCGAGCTCGACGTCGGCACCGGGTTTCACCCGCACCGCCTCGGTGGACAGAACGTCCAGCACCACCTCCAGGTCGCGGGGATCGCCGATTTCCAGGATGGGGGCGCCCGCATCCACCACGTCCTCGCTCTCCTTCAGCAGCTTTAGCACCCGGCCGGCCACCGGCGCGCGGATTTCCCACTCGGTTCCCCGCTCGGGGTCGTTACCGCCGAAGCTGCGAGCCCGGGCCAGCGCCGCCCGCGCCTGGGACAGATCGTGTTCCGCCGCGTGGCGTTCGAAGCGCGCGGCTTCCAGTTCCTTCTCGCTCACCCGCACCGCGAGCTGCGCCTGTTCCCGGGCGGAGGGCGAGACGAAGCCGCCCCGCTCCAGCTTTTCGGTGCGTGCCAGGTCTGCCCGGCCCTGATCCAGCGCCGCTCCCGCGCGCTCAGCGGCAGCGCGCGCACGCTCGACCCGCGCCTCGGCGGCTCCCACGCGCTCCGAGAGCTCCGCCCGGGTGCGCGCATCCAGCATGGCCGGCGCGCTGGGCACGATCACCGCCAATATTCCGCCCTTCTGCACCGGGTCTCCTGCCTCCACGGACACCCGCAGCAGCCGGCCGGCCAGGGGCGCCGACACCGTGTAGCGCTCCCGCACGCGCGTGGCGCCGTCCTCTTCCACGGTCTGGGCGAAGGAACCCTTCACCACTTCCGCAACCTCCACCGGCACGGCGCGCGGCCGGAACGACCAGCCCAGCGCCGCCAGCAGCGCGACGCCGGCCGCGATCCAGACCAACCGCCTCAACCCGGGCATCGTTCACTCCCTTGTCTTCAGCACCGCCACCAGATCCAGGCGGTCCACCCGCGCGCGCACGATAAGCGCGCTCAGCACTCCCGCGGCCACGATGGCGAGCGCCGCGTAGGCGTAGGTACGGGGGTAGATTACCAGCGGAATATGCTGGGTCTCCGTCTGCATCAGCGCCACCAGCAGGAAAGATAACAGGTATCCCAGCCACAGCCCCAGGGGTATGGCCAGCCCCAGCATCACCGCGAGTTCCCCCAGAAGAAGGCCCGAGACCTCGTGGCGGGTGAAGCCCAGGACCCGCAGGCTCGCCAACTCCCAGGCCCGCTCGGCCAGCGAGATGCGCGCGCTGTTGTACACCACCCCCACGGCGATAGCCACGGCGAACACGGTCACGATGGTGGTGAAGAACAGAACGTTCTGGGCGGAAATCTCGCGGAAGCTCTGGAGCGCCGTGGCCTTCACCATCACCGTGGATACCTTCGGCATCTGCTTGAGCCGGAGGTAGAGTTCTTCGGCCTGGGCGGCGTCGGCGATCACGCTCACCGCGCTCACCGCGTCACCCTCTCCCATCAGCCGGTTGAGCGCCCGGATCTCCATGTACGCGTTGAGCCCCACCAGGTCGTCGGACAGTCCGATGACCGGGAGCATGCGCTTCGGCCTCCTGCCCTCCAGCACCGCCACCTCCACCCAATCGCCGGGGCCCAGCTGCAGCCGATTCGCCAGCCAGCCGCTGAGCACCACGCCCTCCGCCGGAAGGCTGATCTCCCGGCCTGCGGCGTCCCGCAGCACCCGCAATGCCGGGCGCTGCGGCAGCCCGAGCAGGGCGGTGCGGTACTGGTGGTGCCCGGAGCGCAGCCGCACCGCCACCGAGCGCGAGGCCTCCGCCGCCAGCACCCCCGGCATGCGCGCGATCTCGTTACGCGCCGAGGCATTCACCGGGTCCGTGAACATCACCGCCGCATCCTCCCGCTGCAGGCGGTGGAACTGCAGTTCCACCAGGTAGTCCAGCGCGTCGCGCCAGAAGGTGCCGGCGATGAGGATGGCCATGGCGCTGGCGATGCCGAAGGTGGTGAGGAGCGTGCGCGCCAGCCGCCGCTCCAACAACCGCACCACCATGCGCGCCTGGGCAGAAAGCCAGTGCTCCAGGCCGAGGCGCTCCAGCAGCATGCGCCGGTAGCGCCCGGGCGCGGGCGGGCGCATGGCTTCCGCCGGTGCAAGGCGCAGCACGCCCCGTACCGTGCCAAGCGCGGCGGCGACGGCGGCGGCAAGACTCACCGCGCAGGCTGAAAGCGGGATCCAGGCGTCCAGCCGCCAGGCCAGCAGCGGGAAGTGGAAGAAGCGGGCATACATCTCGGTCATGGCCTGGCCCAGCACCACGCCGATGGCGAGCCCCAGGACAATGCCGGCGCCCGCGATCACCAGCACCAGCTTGAGGTAATGCCCGGCGATCATCGAGTCCGCATAGCCCAGGGCCTTGAGCGAGGCAATCTGCTCGCGCTGGGTGGCCACCTGGCGCGCCAGCACCACGTTCACCAGGAACGCGGCCACCGCCAGGAACACCATGGGGAACACCGCAGCCATGGTCTTCTGCTGCTCGATCTCCTGGCTCAGGATTTTGTCCGATATCTGGTCCTCCCGGCCGTAGGCGCCGAAGGCGCCATAGGGTTCCAGCAGCCGGTCAAGGGCGGCGATGAGGGCGGGCTCCGACGCACCGGGGGCGAGGCGCACGGCGGCGTGGTTGAAGGCGCCGTCCAGATCGTAGGCGGCGGCGAGGCGCTCACGGCCTACCCAGAACACGCCGAAGCTCCGGTCGTCGGGAAGCATGCCCCCCTTGGCGGAGAAAATGTACTCGGGCGAGAGCACCACGCCGACGATGCGAAAGTGCTCCTTCTTGCCGTTCAGCAGCGCCGCAAACCCGTCGCCGGGCTTGAGCCCGCGCGCCTTGGCGAACGCCTCCGACACCAGCGCCTCGTCCCCGCGCCCGGGCTCCGGCAGCCGTCCCTGGCGCAGGTATAGCCGGTTAAGCCGCGGCCCGCCCGCGCCCTCCACCCCGATCATGCGCCCGGACACCGGCTCCGCAACCCCCGGCAGGTCCAGCAGCACGTCCGCCACCACCGTCGCCTCGGCCTCCGCCACGCCGGGCAACTCGGCGATGCGCCCCGCCACCGGGTCCGGGGCGCGCTTCACCGGCGCGAAAATCTGGGCGAAGCGCGCCGTTTCGTAGTACGCGGCGCGGGATCCACGCAGCGATTCGTAGGTGCTGAGCTGGGCCACGAACGCGCCGATGCCGCAGGCCATCACCAGGGCGATGGTCGCCGCCTGGCCGCGCAGGTGCCACAGGTCGCGGACGAGCTTGCGGTCCAGTGCCTTCACCAGCGCAGCTCCGAGGGCTTGAGCCGCCGGGCGTTGGCTTCCCGGGCGGCGATGCGTCCGTCTGCCAGGTGCAGTACCCGGTCCGCCATGCCGGCGATGGCGGCATTATGAGTGATCACCACCGCGGTCGTGCCCAATTCCTGGTTGATGCGGGCAATCACCTCCAGCACCACCTTGCCGGTCTCGTAGTCCAGGGCGCCGGTGGGCTCGTCGCACAACAGTACATCGGGGCGCTTGGCGACGGCGCGGGCGATGGCCACCCGTTGCTGCTCGCCGCCGGAGAGCTGCGACGGAAAGTGGTCCAGGCGGGCGCCCAGCCCCACCATCGTCAGCGCCTCCTCCGGGGACAGGGGGTGAGGCGTGATCTCGGTCACCAGCTGCACGTTCTCCCGCACCGTCAGACTGGAGATCAGATTGTAGAACTGGAACACGAAGCCGACGTGCTCGCGCCGGTACCGTGTGAGTTCCGCCTCGCCGGCCGTGGCCAGGTCATGGTCGCGCCAGAAGGCCTCGCCGCCGGTGGCGGTGTCGAGCCCGCCCAGGATATTGAGCAGGGTGGACTTGCCGCTGCCGGAGGGCCCGAGCAGCACCACGAACTCCCCGGACCGGATCTCCAGATCCACGCCACGCAGGGCGTGCACTTCCACCTCCCCCAGGCGGTAAACCTTGGTGAGGCCCCGTGCCACGAAAACGGTCTGCGCGCCGGCTGCCATGCTCCGACGCCCATTGTCTCATTACGCGCGCGACCGGGCAGCGGATGCTGCGCCGCGCATAGTCCCCTCCCGCCCGCGCGTCTAAAGTGCCGATCCGGCCCCGGAAAATCCAGAAAAGCGGCACCGGGCCCCATGCCCCACCCACACTGGAAACCACCCGTGAGCGATATGCATCGCATTGTCATCGTCGGCGGCGGCGCCGGCGGCCTGGAACTGGCCACCCGTCTCGGCGATACCCTAGGTCGCCGGGGCAAGGCCGAGGTGAGCCTGGTGGATCGCAGCTGGACCCATCTCTGGAAGCCGCTGCTGCACCAGGTGGCCGCCGGCAGCATGGACCTGGATGACCACGAACTGGAGTACATGGCCCAGGCGCGTTGGCATCATTTCGGATTCCGTCTCGGTGCCATGGACGGCCTGGACCGGGCGCGCAGGCTGATCCATGTCGCCCCCACCCTGGATGAGCAGGGCGCTGAGATCATTCCCCGCCGGGAAATCCCGTACGACACGCTGGTGATCTGCGTCGGCAGCACGGCCAACGACTTCGGCACCCCCGGAGTACGGGAGCACGCCATCGCGCTGGACACCCCGGCGGAGGCGCAACGATTCCACCGCCGATTGATGCACGCCCTGGTGCGGGCCAACACGCAGCAGGGGCCGCTGCGGCCGGGGCAGCTCACGGTGGCCATCATCGGCGCCGGCGCCACGGGCGTGGAACTCGCGGCGGAGCTTCACAATACGACCCGGGAAGTGGCGGCCTATGGCCTGGACCGCGTGGACCCGGGGCGCGACATCCGCATGGAAATCATCGAGGCGGGCGAGCGCATACTGCCTGCGGTCCCGGTACGGCTTTCGCAGGCGGCCACGGAACTGCTGCGCAGCCTGGGCATCGTCGTCAATACCGGCGCGCGGGTGGTCCAGGTGACACCGGAGGGCGTGCACGTGGCCGGCGGCGGCTTCATCCCCGCAGCCCTGGTGGTGTGGGCGGCGGGCATCAAGGCCCCGGACTTCCTCAGTGACCTGGACGGTCTCGAGACCAACCGCATCAACCAGCTGGTGGTGCGGACCACCCTGCAGACCACCCGCGACGACAGCATTTTCGCATTCGGCGACTGCGCGGCCTGCCCCTGGCCCGGCGAGGGGCAGACCGTGCCGCCCCGCGCCCAGTCGGCGCACCAGCAGGCCGCCACTTTGGTGAAGACCCTGGCGCGACGCCTGGAGGGCCGGCCACCCCTGGAGTACCGCTACCGGGACTTCGGCTCCCTGGTGTCCCTCGGGGAATACAGCACCGTGGGCAGCCTGATGGGAACCCTGGTGGGCGGCGCCATGTTCATCGAGGGCTACTTCGCCCGGCTCATGTACAAATCCCTGTACAAGATGCACCTGCACGCCCTGCACGGATTCTGGCGGGTCGCCCTGGATACCCTGGCGCGGCTGATCACCCGGCGCACCGAGCCCCGGGTCAAGCTGCATTAGGCAGACGTTGTTCCCGCCCGGGGTTTCCGCTAAATTCGCGCCTTTGCCCGCTGCAGCAATGCGTCCCGGACTTTTTCGCCTCGCCCTGCTTGCGGCCTGCGCCCTCGGTGTCGGGGGTGCGGCGGCGGCGCCCTTCGCCTATGTCACGAATCAGGGCAGCCATGACGTGACCGTGGTGGACCTCGCCGACCTCAAGGTGGTGGCCACGGTGCCCGTGGGCAAGGCGCCGGCGGGCGTGGCGGTCAGCTCCGCCGCCCGCAAGGCGTTCGTCACCAACCCGGAAAGCAAGAGCCTTTCGGTGATCGACCTCGCCAGCAACCGGGTGGTGGACACGCTCCCCGCCGGAGACGGCCCGGTGGGCATTGCCGCCGCGCCGGACGGCAGCCGCGTTTACGTGGCCGACTGGTTCGCCAACCGCCTCCTGGTGTTTGATGCCACGAGCCACGCCCGGATCGCCGCGGTCCCGGTGGGCGCGGCGCCCGCCGGCGTCGCGGTCCATCCCTCCGGTCGCGAGGTGTATGTCGCCAACCGCGACGACAACGACATCTCCGTGATCGACGCTGCGGAGAACCGGCCGCTGGCCCGGATTCCCGCGGGCAACCACCCCTTCGCCCTGGCGGTCAGCCCGGACGGCAGCCGGCTCTACGCCGTGAACGTGTGGAGCCACGACGTGACGGTCATAGACACCGCCGCGCGCTGCCCCGTGGCGTCCGTGCCGGTGGGCAAGTCCCCCTATGGCGCGGCGGTGAGCGAGGGCGGAGACCGGGTGTTCATCACCAACCAGCACGCCGACTCCCTGTCCGTGATCGATACCGCCGCCAACCGCGTAGTCGCCACCGTGCCGGTGGGCGGCTATCCGGAGGGCGTGTCGGTACACGGCGACCGCATCTATGTGGTGAACTGGATGGACGACAACCTGATGGTGCTGGACGCCGCCAGCGGGCGCGTGCACGCCACCGTGGACACCGGCCGCAACAGTCGCGGCTTCGGCCAGTTCATCGGCGCCCCCTGAATTTCAATCAACCACCGGAGGTAAGGGAACCATGAAACGCTTCGCCGCACTCACCGCCCTACTGCTGGCATCCTCGCTGGCGCTGGCGCACGGGCCGACCCGCCAGAAGGTCACCGAGACCGTCACCATCAAGGCCAGCCCGGACGCGGTCTGGGCCAAGGTCAAGGACTTCGGCGGGCTGCAGAACTGGCACCCCGCCGTGGCGTCCAGCAGCGTCACCGATGGCAGCAAGGAGGGCTCGCTGCGGGTTCTGACGCTCAAGGACGGCGGCAAGGTCGAGGAGACCCTGGAGTCCCTGGATGAGGGCGCGAAGAAATTTTCCTACCGCGCCAAGGATGGCGGCGCGCTGCCGGTCTCCAACTACACCTCCACCCTGTCGGTGAAAGCCGGCGATGGCGGCACCACGGTCGTGGAGAGGCGCGGCGCCTTCTATCGCGCCTACACCAACAACGACCCACCCCCCGACAAGAACGACGAGGCGGCGGTGAAGGCCATCACCGGTGTCTACACCAGCGGCCTCGCCAACCTGAAGAAAATCATGGAGCAGTAAGACCGGGCCCGGCGGCATGGCAGCGAATACCAGACGCGTGCTCAACGTCGGGGGCGCCAGCAAGGCCATCCCGATACCCGCCTATTACGCCGGCTGGCGGCACGATCTGCTGGACATCGACGCGGGAGTCCAGCCCGACGTCCTGTGCGATGCACGCGAGATGACCCGCCTGGCGGCGGGCGGCTACGACGCGGTTTATTGCTCCCACAATCTCGAGCATTACTACCGTCACGAGGTGCCCCGGGTGCTCGCGGGTTTCCGCCACGTGCTCAGGGACGACGGTTTCGTGGACATCCGGGTTCCCGACATCGCGACGGTCATGCAGCATGCCGTGACAAGGGGGCTGGACCTCGAGGACGTGCTCTACCAGTCGGCGGGCGGCCCGATCACGGTGCGGGACGTGATCTACGGCTGGGGCTCGGAGATCGAGCGCAGCGGCAGCGACTACTACGCCCACAGGACGGGGTTCACGGAGAAATCCCTGCGCCAGGCGCTGCAGGGCGCGTTCCCCTGCGTGTACACCGCCCGCAACGAGCCGCTCTACGAAATAATGGCCCTGGCTTTCAAGACCCCTCCCTCCCCCCATTACCGGCAGCTGTTCCAGTTGCCCGACTGAGGCCATTTAGCTGCCGCTGCCCGGTGGCGGACCGGCCGGCCGCCCGGGCTGCTGTATCTTCTCCCGCTCGAATCCCTGATCCTGCAGGGTCCGCCGCTCGTCGGGCCTGGATTCCTGACCGGAACGCGCATCCTGCTCCAGCTGGCGCGCCCGCCGCGCCTGGTCGTCGTGGAACTCCCGCTGCCGCGCCTGCTCCAGCTCGTTACTCTCCCTGGGCGCCGGGCCGGGACGGATGAACTCCTGGGACTGCTGGATCTTGCGCACCACCTCGTCCTGTCCCTGCTGGCGCTGGAGCTGGGTGTCGCGCGCAGCACCCGCCTGCCCCCAGGCCAGGCCGGGCAGGAGCAGTAGCAGGACGGTGGCACGGGGCATCATCTCCGAAGTCTAGCCATTCTGACGCAGGGCAACATCCCCGTCCCAAAGGGGGGTAAAATCGCCCCCGATTCGAGGCCAACCCGCGGAGATCGTCCTCGCCATGACCGACATCGCCAGCGCCAGCAGGCTCAAGCCCGGCGCGCCCCAGCTTCCCATGTCCTGGTATTTCGACCCGGAGATTTTCCAGCGGGAGATGCAGGTCCTTTTCGCCAACGGGCCGAGTTACGTGGGCCACGAACTGCAGGTGCCCAACCCCGGGGACTACCAGACCGTGGGCTGGACCGGGCACCGCCAGGTGCTGGTGCGCAACGAACGCGGGGTGGAACTGCTGGGCAACATCTGCCGCCACCGCCAGTCCCTGATGCTGGAGGGGCGGGGCAACGCGAAGAACATCGTCTGCCCGGTGCACCGCTGGACCTACGGCCTGGACGGAAAGCTGCTTGGTGCGCCCGAGTTCGCCGAAACGCCCTGCATGCCGCTCCCGTCCACGCCGCTCCGGAACTGGCAGGGACTGCTGTTCGCCGGGGGACGCGACGTGGCCAGGGAACTCGCGGACTTCCCCCTCGCCCGGGATTACGCCTTCACCGGCTATGTCTTCGACCGCGCCATCGTGGACGATTGCCCCTATAACTGGAAGACGTTCCTGGAGATCTACCTGGAGCTGTACCACGTGGACCCGTTCCACCACGGGCTGCGCCGTTTCGTGGATGCCGCCAATTACAGCTGGGGGTTCGGCGAGCGCTGGTCCTACCAGATCATGGGCATCAAGGACGAGTTCAGGAACCAGGTCTCGCCCAACTACCAGCGCTACCGCGACGCCATCCTCGCCTACTCCGGCGGGCAACTGCCCAAGTACGGCACCGTGTGGAGCATCTACTACCCCAACGTGATGCTGGAGTGGTACCCGTATTGCCTGGTGGTGAGCCATCTCCTGCCCCAGTCCCCGGAGCGCACCCTCAACGTGGTGGAGTTCTACTACCCCGAGGATATCGCCCTGTTCGAAACCGAGGTGAAAGAGGCGCACCAGGCCGCCTACGCGGAAGCCGCCGCCGAGGACTTGCAGATCTGCACCCTGCTGCATCGGGGGCGGCGGGCGCTGTGGCTGGCCGGGGAGGAGGACGTCGGCCCCTACCACTCACCGCACGAGGACGGCATGATCCACTTCCACGAGTGGTGGCGGCGGGAACTCGGTCTGTAGTCCGGCCGGATCATGGAGTCGCCCGGACCTCCGCCGCGTGGGACTCCAGGTACGCAAGGATAGCGGCAAACTCGTCGTCGCTGGGCGACTGGACGCGAGACGAGAACCGCTTCATGTGCCCGTACATGCGCTGCGCCACGGCCCGCCACTCCCGAGACTCGTGCAGGACCGGGCTCGGCGTCCCGTGGCACTGGGTGCAGTACACCCCTACCAGCTGCGCCCCGGGCGAGTCCGGTTGCGGGAGCATGGCCGGACTGCCACCCCGGGGCATCGCGGCTCCCATCATGGAATGGTGATGCCGCGCCCGGTGACCGCACGCCAAGGCGTCCGCAACCAGGGCCGTGCCCAGCAACAGCAGCGCTCCTGAAAGAACCATTCTGCCGCCCATGTCCGGCCTCTCCGCGGATTTTCGTTGACTGCCTCCGCGCCGGCGGCGCGGATCACGGAAAAAGTCTAAGGGGCCGGGGACCGGATCCCCGCGGCAAAGTGTCGCAGCCGGGTGCGGCAAATCGCCACTCCGGGGGTGCAAATGACTGGAGATTGGGGCCCTAAAGGAGCTGCTGCGCCACCCACCAGGCCGCGGCGGCGATGAAGGCGCTGCAGGGAATGGTGAGCACCCAGGCCCAGACGATGGTGCCTGCGATTCCCCAGCGTACATCCGTGCGCCGGTGCGCCGATCCAACCCCCACGATGGCGCCGGTGATGGTGTGGGTCGTGGAAACCGGGATGCCCAGGCCCGTGGCGAGGAAGAGGGTGATCGCGCCGCCGGTTTCGGCGCAAAAACCGCCCACCGGCTTGAGATGCGTGATGCGCTGACCCATGGTCTTGACAATGCGCCAGCCGCCGAACAGTGTGCCCAGGCCCATGGCCAGATAGCAGGAGACGATCACCCACATCGGCACCGGGTCCGCCTTGCCGCTCACCCCGGCGGCGATGAGCAACATCCAGATGATGCCGATGGTTTTCTGCGCGTCGTTGCCGCCGTGGCCCAGGCTGTAGAGGGACGCCGACACCAGTTGCAGGCGCCGGAACCATTTGTCCACCCGGGACGGCGCGGACTGGAAGAACAGATGCGCCACCGCCACCATGAGCAGGCTCCCCAGCAGGAAACCCAGGAGCGGCGATACCAGGATAAAGGCCACGGTCTTGAGGATGCCGGTGGCGATCAGGTTGCCCGCCCCCGCCTTGGCCACTGCCGCCCCCACCAGCCCGCCGATCAGCGCGTGGGAAGAGCTTGAGGGAATGCCGAACCACCAGGTGATGACGTTCCAGGCGATGGCGCCGCTCAGGGCCCCGAACACCACGTACTGGTCCACCACCGCAGGATCGATGATGCCCTTGCCCACGGTCGCCGCCACCTTGAGCTGGAACACGAACAGGGCCACCACGTTGAAGAATGCCGCCAGCGCCACGGCTTGCGCCGGCTTGAGCACCCCGGTGGAGACCACGGTGGCGATGGAGTTCGCCGCATCGTGGAAGCCGTTCATGAAGTCGAACAGCAGCGCGAGGGCCACCAGGACGATGACCGTCCCGAGGCCGATCTGCATCGCGTCCATCAGGAATTTTCCAGGACGATGCCCTCGAGAACGTTGGCCACGTCCTCACACCGGTCGGTAATGGTCTCCAGTTGCTCGTAGATGGAGCGCAGCTTGATCAGTTCCCGCACGTCCGGCTCGTTGCGGAACAGCTTGGACATGGCCGCCCGCATGACACGGTCCGCGTCGGATTCCAGCTTGTCGATCTGGTGCGTGGTCTGCAGAATGCCCTTGGCGTTCCGCATGTCGGAAAGCAGCGCCACGGCGGATTTCACCCGTTCGCAGGCCATGAGGCAGATGTCGGCAAGCTGTTTCGCCTCCGCCGTCACCCGTCGCACGTCGTACAGTACCACCGACTCGGCGACGTCCTGCATCAGGTCCAGGATGTCATCCATGCCGTTGATCAGTTGGTGGATGTCCTCCCGGTGGAACGGCGTGATGAAGGTGCGGTGCAGCAGGGCGATCGTGTCGTGGGTGATCTTGTCCGCCTGGTTCTCGTAGCGGTCTATGGCCTGGGCCGGGGCATTCGGGGATTCCGCGCTCCCCATCAGCGTCACCAGTTCCCGGGCGGCGAGGACCATCTGCTCGGCGTGGGCGTTGAAGAGTTCGAAGAATCTGCCCTCCCTGGGCATGAGGCGTCCGAACATGATTGTTTCTTCTCGCAAAGTGGTAAGCGCATTGTAACAAAAATGCCATCTGGCGCCGCCGCGGCGTAAGCAGCGGAACGTGCGCCCGGCCGAGGGGTCGAAAACCAAACCAGGTTTTTCTGGGAAAAGGAAATGCCATGAAAGCCGTTCACCTGCTGGCGGGGCTTGCGATCTTGCTTCTCGTCTCGCCCGCGTCGTCCCAGGCTCCCGCGGCGCCCGCCTCCGGTGCGCAAGCGAAGGCGATCTTCGCCGGCGGCTGTTTCTGGTGCATGGAGCCGCCGTTCGATGCCCTGAAGGGGGTGATATCCACCACCTCCGGCTACATCGGCGGGCAGAAGAGGAAACCCACCTACGAGGAAGTCTCCGCCGGGGGTACCGGCCACGCCGAGGCGGTGGAAGTGGTGTACGACCCGACGCAGGTGAGCTACCAGAAGCTGCTGGAGGTGTTCTGGCGCAACATCGATCCGACCACCGGCGATCGGCAGTTCTGCGACGTCGGCAACCAGTACCGGCCGGAGATCTTCGTCCAGGACGAGGCGCAGAAGCAGGCGGCCGAGAAGTCGAAGGCCGAGGTCGAGAAGAAGTTCGGGACGATCGCGGTGAAGATCACGCCGGCGGGACCGTTCT
>DASTHR010000416.1:0-4289 GCA_035718105.1 Burkholderiales bacterium | reverse complement strand
GTATTTTTCGGCCGCGGGTGCGCGGGCCCTATAATCTAGCGCGCTTGGAAGGTTTCGGGTAGCAATGACGCGGGAGGGGGGATGAAGCATCGGTGGCTGGCAATCTGGTTCGCGCTGGCGGCGGCCTTGCCAGCCACGGCGGCGGACAAGGCGCTGCCTGTAACCCCGGTGGCGGAAGGGGTGTTCGTGCATTACGGGCACCAGGAGGATTCCGGTCCCGGCAATCTCGGCGACATCGCCAACGTCGGCTTCATCGTCGGCGGACGTTGCGTGGCGGTCATCGACACCGGGGGCACCGCGGAAGTCGGGCGCCGGCTGAGGGCGGCGGTGGAAGCGCGTGCTCCGGGCAAGCCCGTATGCTACGTCATCAATACCCATGTGCACCCGGACCATATCTTTGGCAACGCGGCGTTCCGGGATCCGGGGACGGTTTTTGTCGGTCACGCCAGGCTGCCGGCGGCGATGGCGGCCCGGGGCGGCAATTACCTGAGGGCGATGCAGCGGGACTTCCAGGAGGTGGCGGCCGGCTCCGAGGTGGTGCCGCCCACGGTGCTGGTGCAGGACAGCATGGAACTCGACCTGGGAGGGCGCGTCTTAACTCTGCAGGCCTGGCCCACCGCCCACACCGACAACGACCTCACGGTGTACGATTCGGCGACCGGCACCCTATGGCTCTCCGACCTGCTGTTCGTGGAGCGCACCCCGGTGGTGGACGGAAGCCTGCGCGGCTGGCTCACCCTGATCCCCCGGTTTGCCGAGTTGCGGCCGCGGCAGGTGGTGCCCGGGCACGGGCGGGTGGAGGGGAACTTCACCGAGGCGCTGGCGGCCCAGGAGCGTTACCTGAAGACCCTGCGCGACGGCGTCCGGGCGGCGATCAAGGCGGGGCGCACCCTGCCGCAGGCGGTGGCGGAGGTGGGAGCAAGCGAGAAGGGGCGCTGGCTGCTGTTCGACAATTTCAATCCCCGCAACGTGACCGCGGTCTACGCGGAACTTGAGTGGGAGGACTGAGGATGGAGAAGACGATGCAGGCATGGAGAAGGACATGGTTGGCTGCGGTGCTGCTCACGGGGCTGGCGCCTCTCGCGGCACTTGCGGCGGAGCCCGCGGCCGACCCGTGGCCGCAGTTGAGGAAGGTGCTGTTCGCCGAGCGGCCGATCAGCGAGGACGCGGCGGCGGTCATCGAACTCGATACCCCGGTGCGGGCCGAGGATGCGGCGGTGGTGCCCATCGCGATCCGGGCCAAGGCGGAGCAGACGCCCGAGAAGTACATCCGCAAGATCTACCTCGTGATCGACCGTAACCCCTCGCCGGTGGGAGTAGTGTTCACGCTCACGCCGGAAAGTGGCCGGGCCGACATCGAGACCCGGGTGCGCATCGAGGAGTACACGGACGTGCGCGCCATCGCGGAGATGAATGACGGCCGGCTGTTCATGGCGAAGCGCTTCGTCAAGGCCTCGGGCGGCTGCTCGGCGCCCGCGGGGAAGGACCTGCAGGAAGCCATGGCCCGCATGGGCAAGATGAAGTTCCGGGTGGACGGCGAGGTGAAGCCCGGTCAGCCCGTCCTCGCGCAGCTCATGATCAGCCATCCCAACATTTCCGGCCTGGCCATGGACCAGGTGACCCGCCTCTACGCACCGCCGCATTTCGTGCGCAAGGTGGACGTCAGCTACGGAGGCAGGCCCATCCTCTCGGCCGAGGTGGACTTCACCATCAGCGAGAATCCCAACTTCCGCTTCTATTTCGTGCCGAAGGGCGAGGGGGAACTGAAGGCGGAAGTGGTGGACACCAACGATCTCAGGTTCCAGAACTCCATCGTGGTCAAGCCGGGCACCGGCAGCGGTTCGTAGCAGGCGCTTGCGCCGGCCATTGCGGGATGCAATGGCGGGCATCGCCAAGTGCCATGGAACGATGATGCGGGCAACGCGCTCTATCAGTCGGTAACACTGACCGAAAGCCGAGACTGAAAGGAGTGCTGAACATGAACACCCGTATCGCGATGGTCGTGAGCTGTTCCCTGGCCGTGGTGTCCGCGCCGGCGCTGGCCGCGGATTCCCATGTGCCGCCCACCCTGGCGATCGAAACCAAGGCCGCTCCGGAGGAGCGCGCCGCCCTGCATGCCGCCAAGCACGAGGCTATCGATACGCGCCTGCTGCTGAGCGAGGCGGCGTCGCCCCTGGGGGCCGCGTCCAAGGTGAACGGCGTGGGCGCCTTCACGGCCGAGTCGGCGGTGCCCATGACCCTGGCCATCGAAACCAAGGCGCCACGGGACCGGCGCGCGTCCCTCCACGAATTCAAGGAAAACTGGGCCGGCGATCGAATGCTCCTGAACCAGGCCTGGTCGCCGCACCAGAAAGCGCGGGCCGACATCCTCCGCCGGGACGGCTGAGCGCCCGGGGGCGCAAAGGCAACGGGCCGGGGGAACCCGGCCCGTTTCGTCTTCCGGCGGGTGAAACCTACTTGGCCACGCCGCACTCCTTCTTCGCGTTCCCCAGGACGGTGCGGTATTTCTTGGCCTGGTCCTTGGCGCTGTCGGCGTCGCGGAAGATGCCCATGCGCTCGCCGCCCATGCCCTGGTAGCGGGCCACCGCCGCCGCTTCCACGTAATCGTCGTAGCTCATCTGCTTGGCCACGGCATCGATGACGCAGGAGCACTTGTAGAGATACTGGTGCTCGCCGCCATTGGCCTTCATGCATTCCACCACGTACTCCACACGGTCCACGGTCGGGTAATCATGGGCCAGGGCCATGGCGGGAGAGGCGAGGGCGGCCAGCAGCAGGATCGGATGCTTCACGGGTTCCTCCTTGGAGTTCGTTTTCAGTGGGCCGCCGCATTATGGGGGAGGCGGCGGTTGTATGAAAAGCCAGGGTTCGGCTTGTAGACTTCCGTCTATGACTGTGAATTCAACGACGTGTTCCCTGATCGGCGTGACGGTGCTGCTCGCCGGTGCCGCAATGGCCGGGGAGATGCAGCCGCGACAGGTCGTGCCCGGAGTCTACGTCGTCGAGGCTGCGCTGGGGGACCCGGCGCCCGTCAACGGCGGTCGGGTGAGCAACCTCGGCATCATCGCCGGACCCGAGGGCACCATCGTCGTGGGCACCGGCACCAGCCTCGCGGAGGGCGAGGCGCTGATCGCCGCGGCGGAACGGGTTTCCGGGAAGCCCGTGGTGCTCGCGATCAACCCCTACGCGGCGCCCGACCAGGTGCTGGGCAACCAGGCATTTGTCCGGCGCGGGATTCCGGTCCTGGCCCACGAGGAGACCGAGCGCTTCCTGGTGGCGAACTGCACGCGCTGCATCGAGCGCCTAAGGGAGCAGGTGGGCGCGGAGCGGCTGGCCGGCACGGAGGCGGCAAGTCCGACCCGGCTGGTGACCGGCAGCACCACCATCACCGCCGGTGGCCGCAGCCTGGAACTGATCTACCCGGGCCCCGCCCACCAGCGTGGCGACCTCATCGTCCTGGACCGCGCAAGCGGGGTGGCGTTCGCCGGTGCGCTCGCGAGCTTCGGCCAGGTGCTCGATCTGCACAACGGTGATCCGGACGGCTGGCTCGAGGCCCTGGGCCTGCTCGCCGGGCTGGACGTGACGGTCCTGGTGCCGGCCCATGGCCCGCCGGCGCCGCCCCGGCGGGTGGAGGAGGTGCGCGCCTACATCCTGGCGCTGCGGGAGGCCGTGGACCGGGCCTATGACGCCGGTGCCAGCCTGCTGGAGGCGGCCGCCGCGGCCGAGCTGCCCGGGTATCGGGACTGGGCCCTGTACGAACCGCTCCATCGCCGCAACATCCATTTCCTGTATCTCCGTGCCGAGCAACGGGACATGGGCACATGACTGTCACGGGGGCGTGACAGGGGTGTGACTGATCGATCCCGAATGTGTCGGCGGGACACACGCGGGCCTCGTTGTTGCGCAGCAATAGAGCTTGGCACGGCGTTTGCAAGATAGAATCCCTCCCTCGCCGCGGCGGGCGGTCCGTCACGCGGTCGAGGGCATCCAGAGGAAGGCGAGCGAGTGAGCACCCATCATTCCAACAATGCCGCCGGCGCAACCGGGCGGCGCAAGGTGAAGGCGGCGCCCAAGGGGCGCCTGGTGGACCCGAAGGCGCTGCAGGACGTGCGCTCCCTGCTGGGCGACGCGCCGCGGCGGCGCGACCTGCTGATCGAGCACCTGCACCGGATACAGGACCGCTACCACCACCTTTCCGACCGTCACCTGCTGGCGCTGGCGCAGGAACTGAAGATGGCCGCGGCCGAGGTGTACGAGGTCGCCACCTTCTACCACCACTTCGACGTCGT
>DASTHR010000415.1:0-5747 GCA_035718105.1 Burkholderiales bacterium | reverse complement strand
GTCCCGGGCGCCGCGGTTCAGGGTCACGATGGCGTTCTGCCCCACCTCGGCAAGGCCGCCATAGGCCGCCATGATCCTGCCGGTGATGGGCTTCTCGGGCGCGCGGGGGTTGTAGCTCACGATCACCATGCCCGGCGACGGCGTGAGGCGGTCGGTCCTGTGAATCTCCTGGTTGGCGACGACGACCTGCAGTTTGCTCACCTCGTCCTGTCGCATCAGCCGCGCATCGCCGAGATAGATGGCCTCGTAACCCAGGGACTCCCTGGTGTCCGGGTCCACCAGTTCCTTGCCCTGGCGGTAGACGTTCCAGAGCTGCGCGGGCTGGGCCGGGAGCCCGGTGGCGTAAATGGTGTCGCCGAGCCCGAAGATGACGCGCCCGTCGTTGCCGCCCACGATCAGCGGGGCGCCGTTGAGCCCGGCGGCGTCGATCACCAGGGGCTTGGACAGGAAGGGTTCAATGATGGCCCGGGGCACCGTTGCCAGGGCTTCGCGGCCGCTGGACTCGACGCGGACCTTGGGCTCCAGCTTAACCGTGGCCAGCCCGGTGGCCTTAAGCTGCGCGGTACCATCCGGGCGACGGTCCAGCGTCAGGACCTGTCCCGGATAGATCAGGTGCGGGTTCTTGATCTGCTCACGGTTCATGCCCCACAGGTCGGGCCATTTCCAGGGATCCTTGAGATAGCGCTTGGATATGGCCCAGAGGGTATCGCCCTTGGTTACCGTGTGGCGCGCCGGCGCATCGGTCTGAAGCTCGTTCTCGCTGACTGCGGCCAGGGAGGGGTTGGCCAAACCCGAGAGCAAAATGAACGATAAAATGGTCTTACGCATCGAGGGCTCCCTTTTGCGGGGCTGTTGGCGGCACCCGGCGCCTCGCCGATGGAATGCCGCCGCCATTAACTATTTGGATTAAATTCTGCATCTAGTTTGTTAAATTAGCAAGATTTTTATGGCAAAACTGGCAATCCTGCAATACCCTGACCAACGCCTGCACACGGTGGCCAAGCCGGTGCGCGAAGTCAATGAAGAAATACGCACCCTGGTGCAAAACATGGCAGAAACCATGTATGCGGCCCCGGGGATTGGCCTTGCCGCCACCCAGGTCAATATCCACCTTCAGGTTCTCGTGATCGATCTTTCCGAGACGCGGGACCGGCTGCTGGTGCTCATTAACCCGGAGATCATCGCCGCCAGCGGCGAGCAGGAGTGCGAGGAGGGGTGCCTTTCGGTGCCCGGCATCTATGAAAAGGTCAAACGCGCGGAGCGGATCACCGTGAAGGCCCTCGACCTGCAGGGGAAATCGTTTACCCTGGATGCCGACGAGTTGCTGGCCGTGTGCATCCAGCATGAAATGGATCACCTCAAGGGGCGCGTATTCGTGGAGAAGCTCTCGCGCCTGAAGCAGACCCGGATCCTCTCAAAGCTGAGGAAGGCGCAGCGGCGCGGACCGACGGCCGGCGCCCACGAAGGCGTCGCCCTCTGAAGCGAATCCAAGGTGCGTCTCATTTTCGCGGGAACGCCGGAATTTGCCGCGACCGCCCTTCGCTCCCTGATCGCGGCCGGTCATGAACTCGCCCTGGTCCTGACCCAGCCCGACCGGCCGGCCGGGAGGGGGCTGAAACCCGCCCCCAGCCCCGTGAAGACCCTCGCCCTCGCGCATGGGCTCGCCCTGCGTCAGCCGGCCACCCTTCGAGACCCCGCGGAGCAGGCCCCGCTGCGCGCTGTCGGCGCCGACGCGATGGTGGTGGCGGCCTACGGCCTGATCCTGCCTCAGGCGGTGCTGGATATTCCACGACTGGGCTGCCTCAACATTCACGCCTCCCTCCTGCCCCGCTGGCGCGGCGCGGCGCCTATCCAGCGCGCGATCCTGGCGGGCGACGCGCGGACCGGGATCACCATCATGCAGATGGACGCCGGTCTCGACACCGGCGACATGCTGCTCGCCGAGGACGTTGCCATCGAAGTTGACGACACCGCCGGGACACTGCATGACAAGCTGGCCGGCCTGGGCGCGCGGTGCATCGTGCGCGCGCTGGAGCAGCTTGGACGGGGCGCGCTCGCGCGCCGGCCCCAGGGCGAGGAGGGCGCCAGCTACGCGCCCAAGATTTCCAGGCAGGAGGCGGCGCTGGACTGGCGTCGCGACGCTGCGGAGCTTGCCCGCGCCGTGCGTGCCTTCGATCCGTTTCCCGGCTCCTGGAGCGAGCTGAACGGGAACGCGGTGAAGATCTGGCGCGCGTCGGCGCTCGCCGCAGGCGCGGGGGCCCCGGGCGAAGTGCTCGCCGCCGGGCGCGAGGGCATCCTTGTGGCCTGCGGCGACGGTGCCCTGCGGCTGGAGGTCCTGCAGCGGGCGGGGGGCAGGCGCCTCGCCGCAGCGGAGTTCCTGGCAGGGTACCCGCTGGCCCCGGGTGCGCGCTTCGGCGCCGCAGATGCTTGAGTCCCAGCGCCTGGCCGCCCTGGCGGTGTGCCAGGTGCTCGAAGGGCGCAGCCTTACCGACATTCTCGAGGCGTCGTTCCGCGCCCGCCCCGGCCTCACGCAGCAGCAGCGGGGCGCGGTCCAGGACCTGGCCTATGGCGCCTTGCGTCATTACGGCACCCTGCGGGCGGCGCTGGACCAGCTCCTCGCGCGCGCGCCTTCCGACCGTCGCATCGGCTGCCTGCTGCTGGTGGCCCTGTATCAGCTGGAGTACGGGCGCTCCCCGCACCACGCGGTGGTGAATGAGGCGGTGGAGGCGGCGGGTGCCATCTCGTCCAAGGCGCCCCGCGCCCTGGTGAACGCCGTGCTGCGCAACTTCCAGCGGCGCCGCGAGGAACTCCTCGCCCGGGCGCGGGAGTCCGGGCCCGGCCGCTGGTCCCATCCCCAGTGGTGGATAGACCGACTTAAGGCCGATTACCCGGATGACTATGCCTCGATCCTGGAGGCGGGAAACGGCCATCCGCCCATGGCGCTGCGGGTGAACCGCCGCCGCCTGGACCCCGACGCCTGCCTGGAGCGGTTGCGCGCCTCGGGCATCGAGGGCGAGTGCGCCGGGGCGGCGGGCATCCTGCTCGCCAAACCCCGTCCGGTGGATACACTGCCGGGTTTCGCCGGGGGTGAACTGTCGGTGCAGGACCTGGGTGCGCAGGAAGCGGCGCCGCTCCTGGATCTGGGCAACGGCCAGCGCGTGCTGGATGCCTGCGCCGCGCCCGGCGGCAAGACTGCGCATATCCTGGAGTGCGCCGACGTGGATTGCCTGGCACTGGACAGCGATCCGGCGCGCCTGGAGCGCGTGCGGCGCAACCTGGAGCGCCTCGGACTTCAGGCGCGCCTCGCCGCGGGTGACGCGGGGGAGCCGGAGGGCTGGTGGGACGGCAGGCCGTTCGACCGCATCCTCGCCGACGTGCCCTGTTCCGCCTCCGGAGTGGCGCGGCGCCATCCCGACATCAAGTGGCTGCGCCGCGACAGCGATATCGCGCAGTACGCCGCTGCCCAGCGCCGCATACTCGAGGCCCTGTGGTTGACGCTGGCGGCCGGCGGTAAACTGCTCTACGCTACGTGCTCGCTTTTCCGGGAGGAGAATTCCGGCCAGCTGGCGAGCTTCCTGGACCGGCATCCCGATGCCGAGGTCCTGTCCCTGGCCGGGGCCCTCGCGGCCGAAGGACAACTGCTGCCCGGCCCCCGCCATGACGGATTCTTCTATGCGCTCCTCGGCAAGCGTGGCCGCTGACCCGCGCCGCTGGCTGCGCGCGGCACTGCTGCTGCTGTGCCTCGCCGTGGCGGACGTTGCGCGCGCCGAGGGCATCGCCGTCACCTCCGCGTCGCTGCGCGCCGGCGAGGAAGCCTACGAGCTCGATGCGAGCTTCGAGATCCAGTTCAGCGGGACGCTCCTGGAGGCGCTTGCCCGGGGACTGCCGCTTTACTTCATCACCGATATCGAGCTGACCCGCGGTCGATGGTACTGGCTCGACGAGGTGGTGGCGCGGCAGGAGATTCAATATCGGCTCTCCTACAACGCCCTCACCCGCCAGTACCGCCTCGCCACCGGCGCCCTGTACCAGAACTTCGACACCCTCGAGGAGGCGGCGGGAGTGCTATCGAACATCCGCGGCCGCCCCGTCGCGGACAAGGCTGCCCTGAAGAGGGGCGAGGAGTACACCGCGGGCGTGCGCCTGCGGCTGGACACTTCGCAGTTGCCGACACCGTTCCAGGTCAGCGCCCTCACCTCGCGCGATTGGAGCCTGTCCTCCGGGTGGCTGCGCTGGAAGGTGGCGCCGTGAGGCACGCCCTGCTCATCACCGCCGGCCTCGCGGCGATCCTGCTGTACCTGCTGTCAACGGCCAGCGCCGACACCGAGCTCTCCGGTGCCCATTACCAGCTGCTGCTGGTGCTCAATGCCGCCCTGCTTGCCGTGCTCGCGGGCATCGTCGTGTGGCAGCTGGTGGCGTTGTGGCGCAAGCTGCGGGACCGGGTGTTCGGGTCGCGGCTGACGCTGCGCTTCGTGCTGCTGTTCGGGGTCATGGCCACCGGACCCGGCCTGCTGGTGTATGCGGTGTCGGTGCAGTTCATCGCCAAGAGCATCGAATCCTGGTTCGACATCCGGGTGGACAAGGCGCTGGAGGGCGGCCTTGCCCTGGGCCGTGCCGCCCTGGACAACAATCTGCGCGACCTCACCGCGAAGGCCGACGCCATGGCCGTAGTGCTGGCAGAGGTGGCGCCGGGCGCCGAGCTGGCGACCCTGGAGCGCCTGCGGGAGCAGGCCGGGGTGTCCGAGGCGGTGCTGTTCGGCCAGCGCGGCAACGTCATCGCCATGGCGGGCCCGGACGCCGGAACCCTTCTGCCGGAGCTGCCGGCGGCCTCGGTGCTGCGCCAGGTACGGATGCAGCAGAAGTACGGCGCCATTTCCTCGGTGCCCAACCGCGGCCTGTTCCTGCGCTCGGTGGTGCCGGTGAACGTGCTCTCCATGTCCGAGGACATCCGCATCCTGCAGCTGATGCAGCCGGTGCCGCAGCAGCTTGCGCGAGACGCCGAGGCGGTGCAGGCCATCTACGAGGACTACCAGAAGCTGATCCTGTCCCGCAAGTCACTGCGAAAGCTGTTCGGCGTCACCCTCACCCTGGCGCTGCTGATGGCGGTGTTCGCCGCCTTCGGGCTGGCCTTCGTGATCTCGGATCGGCTGAGCACGCCGCTGGCAAACCTGGCGGAGGGAACCCGCGCCGTGGCAGGGGGCGACTTCAGCCGCCGCCACCCGGTGAGCAGCACCGACGAGCTGGGCGTGCTCACCGAATCGTTCAACGCCATGACCAGCCAGCTGGCGGAGGCCCGCGCCTCCGCCGAGCGCCACCAGCAGGCGGTGGAGGGCGCCCGCGCCTACCTGGAGAGCATTCTCGCCAACCTCTCCTCTGGCGTGCTGGCCCTGGATGGCCAATACTGGGTGCGCTCCATGAACCCGGCGGCGGAGGAAATCCTGGGCGCACGTCTCGCGGCCCTGGCCGGATCGCCCCTGCCGGAGTGGGGCGGCTGCGATCCATCCCTGGAGACCTTCGGCACTCATGTCACCGCGGCCCTCGGCGCATCCAGGGGAGAGTGGGAGCGCCAGATAGAGCGCGAGCGGGGTGGCGCCCGCCAGGTGCTGCTGGTGCGCGGGTCGCGCCTGCCGGAGGTGACGGGGGGCGGCTTTGTGGTGGTGTTCGACGACATCAGCGGCCTGCTGGAGGCGCAGCGTGCCGCCGCCTGGGGCGAGGTGGCGCGGCGCATGGCGCACGAGGTGAAGAAC
>DASTHR010000414.1:0-15794 GCA_035718105.1 Burkholderiales bacterium | reverse complement strand
GCCGGCGTCGGCGGCCCTCTCCGCGCTGCGCCAGCTCACCGCCAGCGAGATCGTGATCGAGCTGCCGGACGTCTCCGCGAGCCTGGAGGCGGCGCGGGCCATAAAGCTTCCGCCCCCGAAGGGCAATCGTTGATTACCGGGCGCCGGCATTGAAGGTCCTGTTCTGGATTCTCGCGATCTGCGCCGCCGCCGTGGGGCTCACCCTGGCGGCGCGCTACAACACCGGTTACGTGCTGGTGGTGGTGCCGCCTTACCGGGCGGAGGTCTCGCTCAACCTGCTGCTGGCGGCGCTGCTGGCCGTGTTCGTGGCGGGCTACCTGATCACGCGGCTGGCGGTGATGACCCTGCGCCTGCCGGCGGAGGTCAAGGCGCTGCGGGAGCGCCGCGCCCGGGAGCGGGCCCGCGAGCAGCTGGCCGATGGGCTGAAGGCGTTCTTCGAGGAGCGCTACGCCAAGGCGGAGAAGGCCGCCGCCGAAGCCCTGCAGCGAGGCGAGCAACCGGCCATCAGCGCCGTGGTGGCGGCGCGCGCCGCCCACGAGCTGCGGCGCTTCGAGGACCGCGACCGCTACCTTGCCGCCGCGGCCGCCACGGCGCCGGGGGAACCCACCCTGCGGCTCATGACCCAGGCCCGGCTCCTGGCCGACGAGCGCCGCCACCTGGAAGCCCTGCAGGCGCTGCAGGCGCTGCAGGCGGCCGCGCCGCGGGTCCACACCGGGGCGTTGCGGCTGGAGCTGAAGCTGCAGCAGAAACTTGGCAACTGGGAGCGGGTGCTCGCGCTTCTGGAGCAACTGGAAACCCGCCATGCCTTCGACGCGGCGCTGGTGCGGGAGCTCAGGCGCCACGCCACCACCGAGAGCCTCAGGTCACGCGCCTTCCAGAAGCGGGAACTGCAGGACTACTGGGGACGGCTCGCCGCCGCGGACCGCAAGGATCCCAAGGTGGCCGCGGCCGCGGCCCAGAGCTTCGTCGAGGTGGGCGACTGCGACATGGCGCGCAGCATCGTGGAGCAGGCGCTGGAGAGCGAATGGCGGCCGGATCTGGTCGCCCTCTACGGCGACTGCCCCGGCGGCGACATGCGCAGGCACATCGAGCGCGCCGAGGCCTGGCTGCGGGAGCATCCCGACGACGCGGGCCTGCTGCTCACCCTGGGCAAGCTGTGCGTGAAGCAGCAGCTGTGGGGCAAGGCCCAGAGTTACCTGGAGGCGAGCGTCAGCGTGTCGCCGACCCGCGAGGCCCACGTGGCCCTGGCCCGGCTCGCCGAGCGCCTGGGGCGCGACGACGAGGCCCGCGCCCAGTACCGCCGCAGCCTGGACTTCTGCGAGTAATGGTCAGGGTTTTTGCGCGACCGCCGGGGTGAAGGCGTCGGAGTAGAACTCGTCCTCCGGCAGGCCCCGCTCCCGGGTGAACTCGCGGTGCGCGGCCTCCACCATCGGGGGCGTGCCGCAGGCATAGACCTGGTGGCCGGACAGGTCGGCGTAATCCGCCATCACCGCCTTGTGGACCAGCCCGGTGCGCCCGGTCCAGTGGTCGGCCGGCCGCGGCTCCGACAGCACCGCGGTGAACCGGAAGCCGGGACACTCCCGCACCCAGCGCTCGGCGAGATCCAGCAGGTACAGGTCGTCCTTCGCGCGGCAGCCCCAGTACAGGTGCATGGGCCGGCGGATGCCCTTGTGCAGGGCATGCTCGATGATGCCCTTCACCGGGGCGAAGCCGGTGCCGCTGGCGAGGAAGATGATGGGCTTGTCGGAATCCTCGCGCAGGAAGAAGGTGCCGAGAGGACCCTCGAAGCGCAGGATGTCCTTCTCCTTCATCACGCTGAACACATGCTCGGTGAAGGTGCCCCCGGGGTAGTTGCGGATGTGCAGCTCCAGCAGTTCGTCATCGTGGGGCGGGTTGGCCAGGGAGAAGCTGCGCCGCTTGCCGTCCTTGAGCAGGATGTCGATGTACTGCCCGGCCAGGAACTGCAGCCGCTCGTTGGCCGGCAGCTTGAGCCTGAGCACCATCACGTCCGGCCCCGCGCGGGTCATGCCCTGCACCCGGCAGGGCATGGTGCGCACCTGGATGTCCTTCACGGCGCTGATCTCGCGGCACTCGATGACGAGGTCGCTTTCCGGCTTCGCGCAGCAGAACAGCGCGTAGCCGCCGCGCTTTTCCTCGTCGCTCAGGGCGGACGCCTGGTGGCTGCCGTGATCCACCCGACCCTCCAGCACCCGGCCCTTGCAGCTGCCGCAGGCGCCGTTGCGGCAGCCGTAGGGCAGGGGGAATCCCTGCCGCAGCGCGGCCTCGAGAACGGTTTCCCCGGCGCGCGCCGCGCAGGCGTGGCCGCTGGGACGGATGGTGATTTGATGCGTCATGGCTTTGCGGTCAAACTTCGGTTGTGAAACGACGCCTGCTGATCATCGGCTGCGGTGACGTGGCGCTGCGCGCCGCGCCTCTGCTCGGGCGGCGCTACCGCCTGCTCGCCCTCACCCACAGCCCCGAGCGCCAGGCGCTGCTGCGCGCCCGCGGCATCACGCCGCTGGCGGGGGATCTCGATCGGCGGCGCAGCCTGGAGCGCCTGGCCGGCCTCGCCCACGACGTGGTTCACCTGGCGCCGCCGCCGGGCCGGGGGGCGGACGATCCGCGCACCGCGCGGCTGCTGGCGGCCCTGACAAAGCGCAGGATGTTACCACGGCGCCTGGTGTACATCAGCACCAGCGGGGTGTACGGCGATTGCGGCGGTGCGGAGGTGCCGGAGACCCGTCCGCGGCGGCCGCAGAGCGCGCGCGCCGCGCGCCGGGTGGACGCCGAGGACCGGGTGCGGGAGTGGGGCAGGCGCCAGGGCGTGACGGTGTCCATCCTGCGGGTGCCGGGCATCTATGCCGCCGACCGGCTGCCGCTGGAGCGGCTGCAGGCCGGCACCCCGGCCATCGCGCCCGAGGAAGACGGCTACACCAATCACATCCACGCCGAGGACCTGGCGCGGGCCCTGGGGGCGGCGCTGGTCCGGGGCGCCGCCTGCCGCGCCTACAACCTGTCCGACGATTCGGATCTGAAGATGGGCGAGTATTTCGACCTGGTGGCGGACGCCTTCGGACTGCCGCGCCCGCCTCGCGTGCCCCGCTCCCAGGCGGCGGGCCGCATCTCCGAGGCCATGCTCTCCTTCATGCGGGAGTCGCGGCGGCTGGTGAACCGGCGCATGAAGCGCGAGCTGCGCCTGCGCCTTGCCTATCCCACCGTGGCCGAGGGAGTTGCGGCGGCGCGGGCGGGCGGCAAATCCGGGTAAAATGGGCGACCTGCGGAAAACCCCCGCGTGAGGTTCTCGGCAATTCGCCAACGCCCATGGATGCGATCCTGGTCATTACCAACCTGCCCGACCGTGACAGCGCGCTGCGCCTCGCCGAGAGGCTCGTCGAGGGCCGGCTGGCCGCCTGCGTGAACGTGCTGGGCGAATGCGCGTCGGTCTACCGCTGGGACGGCCGGGTGGAGCGCGCGACGGAGGTGCCGCTGCTGGTGAAGACCCGCGGCGCGGTCTATCCGCGGGTGGAGCAGGCGATTCGCGAGGCCCATCCCTACGAACTTCCGGAGATCGTGGCGGTCCCACTGAGCGCCGGCCTGCCCGCCTACCTCGCCTGGATCGAGGCGGAGACCGCAGCGCCGGCGCAAGCCTGATGCCCCGTTGTCCATGCCCATCCCGATGCGCCTGCTCCGATTCCTGATCGTCCTCGCCGTCCTCGCCGCGCCGGCGCCGGCAGCGCTCGCCGGCGCCATGGCCGCGGAACCTTCCAAGGCACCCGCGTCCTCCTCCGGACCGGGCCTCATGGAGTCGCTGAAGAGCCTGGGCGGCAGCCTTGGCGGCAGCGGCGGCGACGACGAGGTGTTGCCGCCGGAAGAGGCGTTCATCGTCAGCATGTCGGTGCGCGACGCCAGCACCGTGGTCGCGGAGTTCAGCCCGGTTAAGGGCTATTACCTGTACAAGGACAAGGTGGCCTTCGCACTGGAACGGCTTCCGGGGGTGGCGGTCGCCGGGGTGGCGCTGCCGCCGGGGGAGGTCAAGGACGACCCCAATTTCGGCCGGACCGAGATCTACCGCGAGCCCTTCCAGGCGGTGGTCACTCTCACGCGGGAGGCCGGCGCGGAGGCCCGCGGGGCCATCAACGCCACCTGGCAGGGCTGCAAGGACAAGAGTGTCTGCTACCCCCCCATCAGCAAGGCCTTCGACATTCTGCTGCCCGCGGCCACCGCGGCCCAGCTCTCCGGAGCGGGTGCTTCGCCTCCCGCTGCTCGCGCGGGAGCGGGATCGGACGAGGACCGTTTCAGCGAATTGCTGCGCCACGGCAATTTCTGGCTCCTGCTCACCGGATTCTTCGGTGCCGGGCTGCTGCTCACTTTCACCCCCTGCGTACTGCCCATGATCCCCATCCTCTCCGGCATCATCGTGGGGCAGGGGCAGAAGGTGACCCGCGGCCGGGCCCTCACCCTGTCCGGGGTGTACGTGCTGGGGATGGCGCTGACCTATACCGCCGCGGGAATCGCCGCCGGGCTCTCCGGCACCCTGCTCACCAACGCCCTGCAGAACCCCTGGGTCCTGGGGGCATTTGCCCTGGTGTTCGTGGTGCTGGCCTTTTCCATGTTCGGGTACTACGAACTGCAGTTGCCCGCCTCGGCGCAGAGCCGGCTCTCCGAGGCCGCCAACCGGCTACCCGGCGGCCAGTATGCCGGGGTGTTCACCATGGGGGTGCTTTCGGCGCTGATCGTCGGCCCCTGCGTCGCGGCGCCCCTGGCCGGGGCCCTGCTCTATATCGGGAAGACCGGGGACTGGGTCCTGGGCGGTAGCGGGCTGTTCGCCATGGCCCTCGGCATGGGAGCGCCCCTGATGGTGGTGGGAGCTTCCGCCGGGACCCTGCTGCCGAAATCGGGCCCGTGGATGAACTCGGTGAAGCAGTTCTTCGGGGTCGTCCTGCTGGGCATGGCCATCTGGCTGGTGTCGCCGGTGATTCCGGCGGTGGCGCATATGCTCGCCTGGGCGCTCCTGCTCATCATCTCCGCCATTTACCTGCACGCCATCGACCCCCTGCCTCCCGGGGCCAACGGCCTGCGCAAGTTCTGGAAGGGGGTGGGCGTGGTGTCCCTGCTCACGGGGGTGGCCTTGCTGGTGGGGGCGCTGTCCGGCGGGCGCGACGTGCTGCAGCCCCTGAGCGCGCTGCGCCCCGCCGCCGCCGGGACGGCAACGCAGGCGGCCCATGTGCGGTTCGAGCGCGTCGCCAGCATCGCAGACCTGGAGTCCCGGCTGGCGCAGGCGGGTGGGCGCCCCGTCATGCTCGATTTTTACGCCGACTGGTGCGTATCCTGCAAGGAAATGGAGCGATTCACCTTCTCCGATCCCCGGGTCCAGGCCCGCCTCAGGGACGTGATCCTGCTCCAGGCGGATGTCACCGCGAGCACACCGGATGACGTCGCCCTGCTCAAGCGCTTCGGACTGTTCGGCCCGCCCGGCATCCTGTTCTTTGACCGCCAGGGCCGGGAGGTTCCGGGGACCCGGGTCATCGGGTACCTTGAGCCGGAGCGTTTCCTCAAGACGTTGGACGCCGTTCCCCTTTGACATGACTCCATCGGGCAAGCATCTGCTGGTGGTTGCCGCCGTGGCCGTGAGCGGCGTGATCGGCTTCCTGGTTTCCCGCTCCCTGGAGGAGGGGGACAGGAAAGCCCCGGCTACCGCAGCGCCGGCGCAGAAACCGCCTGCGGCCGCCCCCGACGAGGGGGGCGCTGCGCTGCTGGCGGCGGCCTGGCCCGACCTGAACGGGGTGAACCAGCCCCTGTCCCAGTGGAAAGGGAAAGTGCTGGTGGTTAACTTCTGGGCCACATGGTGTGAGCCCTGCAAGAAGGAAATTCCGGAATTCGTGAAAGTTCAAGCCAAATTCCTGGATAAAGGCGTCGTTTTCGTCGGCATTGCCCTGGATGAAAAGGACAAGGTGGCGGCCATGAGCCGGGAGTTGGGGATCAACTACCCGGTGCTGATTGCGCCCCTGTCAGCCATTGACGTCTCCAAGGCGGCGGGCAACCGGATGTCCGCCCTGCCCTTCACCGCCATCCTTGACCGCGACGGCAGAGTCGTGCTGGGCAAATTGGGTGGATTGGATGAGGCCGGCCTGATCCAGGCAATTTCGCCGCTGATCTAGCAAGAAAACCCCATTTCGCCGCAGTTCTGTTTTTGGATTCCCGGATCCCCGACGGATCCATAGGGTGGACATTGCCGGGCTGTTGGCGGACAATTGCGCCCGTGAAAAGCATCCTTGTGCTTCACGGCCCGAATCTCAATCTGCTGGGTACCCGTGAGCCGGAGATTTACGGCCGGACCACCTTGGCTGACATTGAAGGCAGATTAACGAAGATCGCCGAGGAATCCGGCGCAAAACTGACCAGTTTTCAGAGCAATTCCGAGGCCGCGCTGGTCGAGCGGGTTCAGCAGGCGGCGCAGGACGGAACCGGATTCATCATCATCAATCCCGCTGCATTCACCCATACCAGCGTTGCGCTGCGCGACGCCCTGGCGGCCGTCGGGCTGCCGTTCGTGGAGGTTCACCTGTCCAACGTGTTCGCCCGGGAGGCGTTCCGGCGTGAATCCTACTTCTCGGACATCGCGGTGGGTGTGATCAGCGGCCTGGGCGCGAGCGGCTACGAACTGGCCCTCCGGTTCGCGCTCCAGTACCCGAAGAAAGGTTGAGCGTGGACCTGAGAAAGCTGAAAAAGCTGATTGAACTGGTGGAAGAGTCCGGAATCGCCGAGATCGAGATCACCGAGGGCGAAGAAAAGGTGCGCATCAGCCGCGGCCCCACCGGCATGCAGATGATGGCGGCACCCGCCGCGGCCCCGGCAACGACCGTGAACCTGCCGGCGGCTCCCGCCCCGGCCGCCGCAACCGAGGCGGCGGCACCGGCCGAGCCCGAGGGCCATGTGGTCAAGTCCCCCATGGTGGGCACCCTGTACCGGTCACCGACGCCCGGCGCCAAGCCCTTCGTGGACGTGGGCCAGAGCGTGGCCGAGGGAGACACGCTCTGCATCATCGAGGCCATGAAGCTCCTGAACGAAATCGAGTGCGACAAGGCCGGCGTGATCAAGGCCATCCTGGTGGAAAACGGCCAGCCGGTGGAATTCGGCCAGCCGCTGTTCATAATCGCGTGAGGCGTGTCCCGAGCCAGGCCGTAGGGCGTCAGGCGTGCATTTCGGCGGGTAATTCCGCCGCGCATTCCGCGATCCCGCCCCGATAGCCGGCGACCAATACTGCCATGGCAATGTTCGAGAAAATCCTGATCGCCAACCGTGGCGAGATCGCCCTGCGGGTGCAGCGCGCCTGCCGCGAGATGGGCATCAAGACGGTGGCGGTGCATTCCGAGGCCGATGCCGAGGCCAAGTACGTGAAGCTGGCCGACGAGTCGGTGTGCATCGGCCCCCCCGCCTCCAGGGAGAGCTACCTCAACATCCCGGCCATCATCAGCGCGGCCGAGGTGACCGACGCCGAGGCCATCCACCCCGGCTACGGCTTTCTCTCCGAGAACGCCGACTTTGCCGAGCGCGTGGAGCGCAGCGGCTTCGTGTTCATCGGCCCCCGCTCCGACACCATCCGCCTCATGGGCGACAAGGTGAGCGCCAAGAACGCCATGAAAAAGGCTGGCGTCCCCTGCGTCCCGGGTTACGACGACCCGCTTCCCGAGGAGCCGAAGGAGATCCGGCGCATCGCCCGGGAGATCGGCTACCCCGTGATCATCAAGGCCGCCGGCGGCGGCGGCGGGCGCGGCATGCGCGTGGTGCACACCGAGGCGGCGCTGGTGAACGCGGTGCAGATGACCCGCTCCGAGGCCCAGGCGGCCTTCGGCAATCCCATGGTGTACATGGAGAAGTACCTGGAGAAACCGCGCCACATCGAGATCCAGGTGCTGGCCGACGCCTACCGCAATGCCGTGCACCTGGGGGAGCGCGACTGCTCCATGCAGCGCCGGCACCAGAAGATCATAGAGGAGGCGCCCGCGCCCGGGCTCCCGCCGCGGCTGCGCGACCGCATCGGCGACCGCTGCGCCGACGCCTGCCGCAAGCTCGGCTACCGGGGCGTGGGCACCTTCGAGTTCCTGTTCGAGAACGGTGAATTCTTCTTCATCGAGATGAACACGCGCCTGCAGGTGGAGCACCCGGTGACGGAGCTGGTCACGGGGCTGGACCTGGTGCAGCAGCAGATCCGGGTTGCCGCCGGCGAGAAGCTGGGCTTCAAGCAGCGCGACATCAATTTCAAGGGCCACGCCATCGAGTGCCGGATTAATGCCGAGGACCCCTTCTCGCTGGTGCCGTCCCCCGGGCGCATCACCCTGTTCCACGCACCCGGCGGGCCGGGCATCCGCGTGGACACCCATGTTTACCACAACTACTTCGTGCCGCCGCACTATGACTCGATGATCGGCAAGGTCATTGCCTACGGCGACACGCGGGAGCAGGCCATTGCCCGGATGCGGGTGGCCCTCTCCGAAATGGTGGTGGAGGGCATCAAGACCAACATCCCGCTGCTCCAGGAGCTGCTCACCGACGCCGCCTTCCTGCGCGGCGGAACCTCCATCCATTACCTTGAAGGCAAGCTCGCCGCCCTGCGCAAGGCGCAGTAGCGGCGGGACGGCGATGGGCTGGCTCGCCCTCAGTGTCGTCATCGAGGCCGCGGCCGCGGACGCGCTGGGCGACGCCCTGCTGGAGCAGGGGGCGGTTTCGGTGGAGGTGTTCGGGCTGCCCGGGACAGGCGGGGACCCGGAGCCGGTGGCGGAGGGCGATGGCCCGGTGGTGGCCGCCCGGGTGCAGGTGAGCGCGCTGCTCGATCCCGACGCCGATGCGGCGCGGGTGCTGGCCGCCGCGGCCGAAGCGAGCGGCCTCGCGGCGCCCGCGGAGTTCGTCGCCACGCCGGTGGCGGACCAGGACTGGGTGCGGCTCACCCAGGCTCAGTTCCAGCCGGTGCATGTTTCGCCCCGCATGTGGGTGGTGCCGTCCTGGCACATCGCACCCGAGCCCGCCGCCGTCAATCTGCTGCTCGACCCCGGGCTCGCCTTCGGCACCGGCACCCATCCCACAACCCGACTCTGCCTGCAGTGGCTTGACGCCCATGTGCGGGGCGCCGAAGATGTTCTGGACTATGGCTGCGGCTCGGGCATCCTCGCCATCGCGGCCCTCAGGCTCGGCGCCGGGCGCGCCTGCGGCGTGGACATCGATCCCAAGGCCGTGGAGGTCAGCCGCGGGAACGCCGCGCGCAATGGCGTCGTGGCGGAGTTTTTCACGCCGGGAGACGAGCCTTCGCGCCGCTTCGACATCGTGCTCGCCAACATTCTCTCCAACCCGCTCAAGGTGCTGGCGCCCGCGCTGGCGGCGGCCACCCGCGCCGGCGGCCGGGTGGTGCTCTCGGGCATCCTCAGCGAGCAGCGCGATGAGCTCTGCGACGCCTACGCGCCCTGGTTCCGCATGGACGAAGTCCTGGAGGACGAGGGCTGGGTGTGTCTCGCGGGCACGCGCCGGGAGTGACGTGTCATGAGCATGGTGACGCGCTGCCCCGCCTGCGGCACCGGCTTCAGGGTGAGCGCCGAACAGCTCAAGGCGCAGCGCGGAACGGTCCGCTGCGGGCGCTGCTCGACGGTCTTCAATGCCTTCGATACCCTGGCGACGCTGGCGGATGCGCCGCCGCCCGCCGGCGCCGAGGCCGCCGCGATGGAGGCGCCCGCGTCCGTCGGGTACGAGGCGGAGCCTCCCGTGGTCGAAGATCGGGAGGGGCGCGACGAGTCCGGGGCCGAGCGGACGGAATCCGCCGCGCCGGAGCCAGGGCCTGAAGACACCGCCGCCGCCCACACACCTGCGCATGCTGCCGCCTCCGACCCGCCCGGCGGAATCCACCGGCGCCGGCGTCCCGGCCCCTGGGCGGCGGGCAGTCTGGTGCTGCTGCTGGTGTTCGCGGCACAGCTCGCATATCTCTTCCGCGTCGAGATCGCCGATGCGCGGCCCCGGGCGCGCCCATGGCTGGAGCAGGCCTGCGCCCACCTGGGCTGCGCCGTTCCCTACCCGCGGAACATCCAGCAGTGGAGCATCGAGTCCTCGGACCTGCAATCCGATCCCGAGCAGCCCGCGCGCATGACCCTGACGGCCGTGCTGCGCAACCGCGCGTCCTTCACCCAGGACTACCCGGCGCTGGAACTCACCCTCACCGACACCCAGGACCGGGCGGTGGCCCGCCGCGTGCTTGGCGCGGCGGATTATCTGCCTCCGGAAGCCAGGGCCGCTCCCGGGCTTGGCCCCAATTCCGAGCTGACGCTGCGCCTGGCAATGGATACCGGCGAGCTCAATGCCGCCGGCTACCGGCTGTACCTGTTCTACCCCTGAATGACGCGCTGCCTGCCGCTGCGCAATCTTGTCACTGCGCGGGCGGGCGGGGTATATTGGGCGCCCCAGCGTCGCGCCGCCGCAGTGCCTGGCGCGGGGTACCGCACCCGAGACTCCGGCCGCACATGTCCAAGCAGACGCCCCTCAATGCCGCGCATCGCCGGCTCGGTGCCCGGATGGTGGACTTCGGCGGCTGGGACATGCCTCTGCACTACGGATCGCAGATCGAGGAGCACCACAGGGTGCGCCGCGACGCCGGCATGTTCGACGTCTCCCACATGCTGGCGCTGGATCTTCGAGGCACCACGGTACGCGGCTTCCTGCGCCGGCTCCTCGCGAACAACGTGGACAAGCTGCGGACACCCGGCAAGGCGCTCTATTCCTGCCTCCTGAACGAGCGCGGCGGGGTGCTGGACGACCTGATCGTGTATTTCATGGCGGATTCGTGGTTCCGCATGGTGGTGAACGCCGCCACGGCGGAGGCGGATCTGGCCTGGATCGCCGCCCGGCGCGAGGAGGCGTTCCCTGGCGTGGAGATCACGCCGCGGCGCGACCTCGCCATGATCGCGGTGCAAGGCCCCAATGCTCGGGCCAGGGCCTGGCAGGCGCTGCCGGAGATCCGCGCCGCCAGCGAGGGGCTGGCGCCGTTCCAGGCCGCGCAGGCGGGTGACCTGTTCGTCGGGCGCACCGGCTACACCGGGGAGGACGGTTTCGAGATCATGGTTCCGGCGGAGCGCGCCGCCGGGGCCTGGGAGGGCCTGCGGGCCGCGGGCGTCGCCCCGGCGGGGCTCGGTGCGCGGGACACCCTGCGCCTGGAAGCGGGGATGAACCTGTACGGGCAGGACATGGATGAATCGGTCACGCCCCTGGAGTCGGGACTGGGGTGGACGGTGGATCTCTCGGGCGACCGCGATTTCATCGGCCGGCCGGCGCTGCTGGAGGAACCCCGGCGGCGCCTGGCGGGACTGCTGGCACTGGAGCGCGGCGTGCTGCGCCCGCACCAGAGAGTGCAGACGGACCGCGGCGAGGGCGAGGTTACCAGCGGCAGCTTTTCTCCGACCCTGGAGCAGTCCATCGCGCTGGCCCGGGTGCCGGCGGGCGTGGCGACGGGAGACGAGGTCGGCGTGGACGTGCGCGGGCGGATGCTCGCGGCGCGGGTGGTGAAGTATCCTTTCGTGCGCAACGGCAAGCGGCTCGTTTGATCGCAACTCAACGAGCAGGGAATCCAGCAACAGGTAAGCGCGGAGGACACGGAGGGCGCCGAGGAAAGCCGGATAACAAGCTCCGGGACGTTCATTCCTCCGCCCGCTCCGGGTTTAGATGCTTTTCTCCGTGTCTCTATGCCTCTGTGGCAGCAGTTTTCTGGAGATTGGAAATGAACAATCCGGACAACCTGAAATACAGCAAGACCCACGAGTGGGCGCGGCTCGAGGACGACGGTTCCGTCGCGGTGGGCATCACCGAGCACGCCCAGGAACTCCTGGGCGACATGGTGTTCGTCGAGCTGCCCGCTCAGGGCAGGAAGCTGGAGGCGGGCGCCGAGTGCGCGGTGGTGGAATCGGTGAAGGCGGCGGCCGACGTGTACGCGCCGGTCGCGGGCGAGGTGCTGTCGGTGAACCACGAGCTCGAGGCCGCCCCCGAGAAGATCAACCAGGACCCCTATGGCGCCTGGCTGTTCAAGCTCAGGCCCGACAACGCCGCCGATCTGGATGCCATGCTCAGCGCGGGCCAGTACCAGGAAATGGTGGACACCGAGGAGCATTGACAGCGGTGAACGGCGAACAGTGAACGGTTAGCGGCAACGCGTCCGGCGATACTCGACAGCCTGCCGACGGTTTTGCCCGCTTACTGCTTGCCGCTCACCCCTCACGGAATCTGAGATGCCCTTCATTCCCCACACCGAGGACGATATCCGCGCCATGCTGGAGGCCATCGGGGCCGGCGGCATGGAGCAGCTGTTCGAGGAGATTCCCTCGGAGCTGCGCGGCAAGGCGCTTTCCGCCGTGCCGCCGGCGCTCTCCGAGCAGGAGGTCACCCGCCTGATGATGGAGCGGGCGGATCGCGACGGGCGCTACCTGAGCTTCATCGGCGCCGGAGCCTACGAGCATCACATTCCAGCGGCGGTGTGGCAGGTGGCCACCCGCGGGGAGTTCTACTCCGCCTACACGCCCTACCAGGCGGAGGCGAGCCAGGGCACGCTGCAGCTGCTCTACGAGTACCAGAGCATGATGGTGTCGCTCACCGGCATGGACGTCTCCAACGCCAGCCTCTACGACGGGGCCTCGGCGCTGGCGGAGGCGGTCCTCATGAGCGTGCGCGCGCACAAGAGCGCGCGGCGGGTGCTGATGCCGGCGACCGTGCATCCGCTGTACCGCAAGGTGGCGGCCTCCATCGTCGGCAACCAGGGCATCGAGCTGGTGGAAGTGCCGTGGTGCACCGAGTGCGGCCATACCCTGGTGGAGGCGCTCAGGCGCTTCGAGGGCCGGGACTTCGCCGCCCTGGTGATCCCGCAGCCCAACTTCTTCGGCGTGCTGGAGCCGGTGGACGCCCTCACCGACTGGGCCCACGCCAACGGCATGCTGGCGATTGCGCTGGCCAATCCCGTCTCCCTTGCGCTCCTCCAGGCCCCGGGGCGCTGGGGCGGCGCGGGGGCCGACATCGCCGTGGGAGACGGCCAGCCCCTGGGCTGCCCGCTCTCCGGGGGCGGGCCCTATTTCGGGTTCATGGCCTGCAAGCAGGGGCTGGTGCGCCAGATGCCGGGACGCATCGTCGGCCGCACGGTGGATCTGGACGGGCGGCCCGGCTTCACGCTCACGCTGCAGGCGCGGGAGCAGCATATCCGCCGCTCCAAGGCCACCTCCAATATCTGCACCAACCAGGGCCTGATGGTCACCGCGGCCACTCTCCACATGAGCCTGCTGGGCGCGGAGGGGCTGCGCCGGGTGGCGGCCCGCTCCCACGCCAACACCGCGGCGCTGGTGGGAAAACTCGAAGCCGTTCCCGGGGTCAAACGCCTGTTCACGGGGGCATTCATGCACGAGGCGGTGCTCGCCCTGCCCGGACCGGTGGGGGAGGTGCTGCGGCCGCTGAAGGCCCAGGGCATCCTCGGCGGCCTGGATCTCGGGGAGTGGTATCCGGAACTCGGGCCGGCGCTGCTGGTGTGCGCGACGGAGACCAAGACCGAGGCGGACCTGGGGCGTTACGCGGACAACCTGGCGCGCATCCTCTCGCGGCGCATCGAGCTGCCGCCCTGCGCCCAAAAGCGGACCTCGTGAGCCGCGACCCACGAACAAAGATCCACGAACCATTAACCAAGGAGACGAACAAATGGTGACCCTGGCAGGCAATCCCATCAACGTTGAAGGCAATTTTCCCAAGGCCGGACAGAAGGCGCCGGAGTTCCGGCTGGTGGACAAGGACCTCAAGGACGTGTCCCTCAAGGATTTCGCCGGCAAGCGCAAGGTGCTCAACATCGTGCCCAGCCTGGACACGCCGGTTTGCGCCCAGTCCACCCGGGTGTTCAACAAGCGCGCCTCGGAGGCGAGCAACACCGTGGTGCTGGTGATCGCGGCCGATCTTCCCTTCGCCATGAGCCGCTTCTGCGGCGCCGAGGGCCTGAACAACGTGATCACGCTGTCCACCATGCGCGGTGCCGAGTTCAAGCGCAATTATGGCGTGGACATCACCTCGGGCCCCATCGCCGGCGTCACCGCGCGGGCGGTGGTGGTGCTGGACGAGAACGACCGGGTGCTGCACGCCGAGCTGGTGCCGGAGATCAAGAACGAGCCCAACTACGACGCCGCCCTCGCGGCTTTGAAGTGAATGGCTTAACCACAGAGGCACTGGGACACAGACAGAGGATGGGTCCGGGAACGCTTCGATCGTGTGAAGATTGCGCCGGAACATTTCACACTTTATTTTTCATGCTGTTGCTTTTCTCTGTGTCTCTGTGGTGAGGAATCCAGATGCTGATCTTTGAGCGCTCGCGCCCGGGGCGGCGCAGCCCGCACCACGCCCCGGGGGGCGGGAGCGACCTCTCCGGCCTGCCGCCGGAGCTGTTGCGCGACGAGCCGCCGCTACTGCCGGAGGTGTCGGAGCTGGACGCCGTGCGGCACTACACCCGCCTGTCGCGGAAGAACTTCTCCATCGACACCGAGTTCTACCCCCTGGGGTCGTGCACCATGAAGTACAACCCCAAGGCCTGCAACACCCTGGCCATGCTGCCCCAGTTCCTCGCGCGCCACCCGCTGGCGCCGGCGGACACCGGCCAGGGATTCCTCGCCTGCATGTTCGAGTTGCAGGAGATGCTCAAGGACGTGACCGGGATGGCGGCGGTGAGCCTCGCGCCCATGGCCGGCGCGCAGGGCGAGTTCGCCGGCATCGCCATGATCCGCGCCTATCACCGGGCGCGGGGGGACGCACAGCGCACCGAGATCATCACCCCCGACGCCGCCCACGGCACCAACCCGGCCACCGCCACCATGTGCGGCTACACGGCGCGCGAGATCCCCACCGGGCGCGACGGGGACGTGGACCTGGAGGCGCTGCGCAGGGCCGTCGGCCCGCAGACCGCGGGGCTGATGCTCACCAATCCCTCCACCCTCGGCGTGTTCGAGCGCAACATCCTGGAGATCCGCGACATCGTCCACGGGGCCGGGGGGCTGCTGTACTACGATGGCGCGAACCTCAACGCCATCCTGGGCAAGGTCAAGCCGGGCGACATGGGGTTCGACGTCATCCACATGAACCTGCACAAGACCTTCTCCACGCCTCACGGCGGCGGCGGCCCCGGCGCGGGCCCGGTGGGGGTCGCCGAGCGCCTCAGGCCTTTCCTGCCGGTGCCGTTCGTGGGAGAGGGGAAGGACGGCTATCGCTGGCTCACCGAGCAGGACCTGCCGCAGTCCATCGGGCGGCTCTCGGCGTTCATGGGCAATGCCGGGGTGCTGCTGCGCGCCTACGTGTACGCGCGCATGCTGGGGGCGGACGGAATGCGGAGGGTCGGCGAGTTCGCCACCCTCAACGCCAACTACCTGCTGGCGGAACTGCGCCATGCAGGATTCGAGGCGGCGCTGCCGGAGCGGCGCGCGGGCCATGAGTTCGTGCTGACGCTGAAGCGCCTCAAGGACGAGACCGGCATCAGCGCCATGGACGTGGCGAAGGCGCTGCTGGACCGGGGCTTCCACGCGCCCACCACCTATTTTCCGCTGCTGGTCCCGGAGTGCCTGCTGATCGAGCCCACGGAGACCGAATCGAAGGAGACCCTGGACGCGTTCGTCGCCGCCATGAAGGATATTCTCAAGGAGGCGCGGGACCGGCCGCAGCAACTGAAGGCCGCGCCCCACACCACGCCGGTGCGCCGCCTCGACGAGGTCAAGGCGGCGCGGGAACTGGACCTCGCCTGGAAGGCGGGATAAGGTTCG
>DASTHR010000413.1:0-6947 GCA_035718105.1 Burkholderiales bacterium | reverse complement strand
CGGCTCCAGCCGCCTCTCGGCGTACCTCCACTTCGGCCAGATTCCGGCGGCCGAGGTGGCGCGCGCCGCGATGGCGGCGGGCCCGCCGGCGCAGGTCGAGGCGTTCATCAGCGAGCTGGTGGTGTGGCGCTCGAGCCCGAGCAGTAAGCTCCGCGCGCCCGGCGGGGTTTGCGGAGCTTTTTCGGCGCTGGGGTAGAATAGCGCCTCCTCAACCAATGCAACGTCATCCGGGACGCCATGGAGTTCAATAACGTCTGCGTCATCGGCGGCAGCGGATTCGTGGGCCGCCACATCGTCCATCTGCTGACCGCGCGGGGGGTGCGCGTGCGCGTCCCGACGCGGCGCCGCGAGCGGGCGAGGGAGCTGATCCTGCTGCCCACCGTGGACGTGGTGGAGGCGGATGTTCACGATCCGGCCGCGCTGGCGGATTTGCTGGCGGGCATGGATGCCGTCATCAACCTGGTGGGCATCCTTCACGAGAGCCATGGCGGCGACTTCCGGCGGGTCCATGCCGAGCTGCCCGGAAAGGTCGTGGACGGGGCGAAGGCGGCGGGCGTTCGGCGCCTGCTGCACATGAGCGCCCTGCACGCGTCGACCGACGGTCCCAGCGTTTACCTGCGCACCAAGGCGGAAGCCGAGCAGCGGGTGCGGGAGTCCGGGCTGGACTGGACGATATTCCGGCCCTCCGTGATCTTCGGCCGGGAGGACAGCTTCCTGAACCTCTTCGCCGGCCTGCTGCGGGCGCTGCCGGTCGTGGCGCTGGCAAAGCCGAACGCCCGCTTCCAGCCGGTGTTCGTGGAGGACGTGGCGCGGGCCTTCGTCCAGAGCCTCGACCTGCCCGAGACCATCGGCCAGTCCTGCGACCTGTGCGGTCCGAAGGTGTACACGCTTCGGGAGCTGGTGGAGTACGTGGGAAGCCTGATCGGCCGCCCGCGCCCCATCATCGGACTGGGCGACGGCCTTTCCTACCTGCAGGCACTGACCATGGAGCTGCTGCCGCTCAAGCTCATGACGCGGGACAACCTGAATTCGATGAAGGTGGACAGCGTCTGCGGCTGCCCGTTCCCGACCGGCTTCGGCTTCCATCCTACTGCCATGGAGGCCGTGGTTCCCCTCTACCTGGCCGAGGCGAACCCTCGTGCCCGCTACTACCGCTACCGCGGCCGGGCGCACCGCTGACGCGAACGGTCGGCGGCAGCGGCGGGTCGCACCGCTCACTGCTCACCGTTGAGCTCTGACCCGCGTTCCCCATGAAGATCTATTGCGTCGGCGGCGCGGTCCGCGACGAACTGCTGGGACTGCCCGTCACGGACCGCGACTACGTGGTGGTGGGTTCCACGCCGGAGGAAATGGCCGGGCGGGGTTTTCGTCCCGTGGGCAAGGATTTCCCCGTGTTTCTCCACCCTGAGACGCAGGAGGAGTACGCCCTGGCGCGCAGCGAGCGCAAGACCGCCCGCGGCTACAAGGGCTTCCAGGTTTACACCGCGCCCGACGTCACGCTGGAGCAGGACCTCGCGCGGCGCGACCTCACCATCAACGCCATCGCCCGGGATGAGGCCGGAAACCTGATCGACCCCTACAACGGCGCCGCCGACCTGCGGGACGGCATCCTGCGCCACGTGAGTCCCGCCTTCGTCGAGGATCCGGTGCGGGTGCTCCGGGTGGCCCGCTTCGCCGCGCGCTTCGGCTTCCGCGTGGCGCCGGAAACCCGGGCCCTGATGCGGGAAATGGCGGAGAACGGCGAGGTGGACGCCCTGGTGCCGGAGCGGGTGTGGCAGGAGCTGTCGCGCGGCCTGATGGAGCGCGCCCCCTCGCGAATGTTCCTCACGCTGCGCGACTGCGGGGCGCTGGGCAGGATCCTGCCCGAGGTGGAGCGGCTGTTCGGCGTGCCCCAGCCCGAGATCCACCATCCGGAGATAGACACCGGCGTCCATGTCATGATGGTGGTGGACTACGCCGCGGCCAACGGATGGACGCTGCCGGTGAGGTTCGCCGCTCTGACCCACGACCTCGGGAAAGGCACCACACCGCCGCAGGAGTGGCCGCGCCACAGGGGCCACGAGGCGCGCAGCGTGGCTCTGGTGCGCGAGTTGTGCGAGCGGCTGCGGGCCCCCGCCGAGTGTCGCGACCTGGCATTGATCACCGCCCGCCATCACGGGGACGTGAACAGGGCCCTCGAATTGCGGCCCGCGACCCTGCTCAAGGTGCTGGAGGCGGCGGACGCCTTCCGCCGCCCGGAGCGCTTCGAGGAGTTCCTGCAGGCCTGCGCAGCGGATTTCCACGGCCGAGCGGGTTTCGAGACACGGTCCTTTCCCCAGGCGCAAAGACTGCGGGAAGCGCTGGTCGCGGCCCGCTCCGTGGATGCCGCCGCCGTGGCGGCCGCGGCGACGGATCCGGCGCAGATTGGCGCGCGCGTGCACGAGGCGCGGGTGCACGCCATCCGCGAGGCGCTGGGCCTCGACTGACCGCGGCTCAGCCCTTGCCGGCAGCCTCCAGCGCCGCCTTCAGCTCGGCGCGCGGGTCCTCGCAGTCTTCGTAGCGCCTGCCGCCGCTGCGGGTGTACCAGTAACGGCTGTTGCCGGGATCGCCCTCGATCTTGTGCAGGATGGCGTGCACCCAGCACGCCAGCGGGTCCTCCAGTTCCTGGACGATGCGGTGCGCGCGGTCCCATTCTCCGGCGAGGGCGGCTTCGATGGCATTTCGGTGTTTGCTCGTCATGGCGATTGTCGAGGGAAGGCGCGCAGGCGTTCCATGATACGGTGGAGGCGCGTGCCGGTGAATCACGCTAGACTCTGGCGCGGGTTCGTCAAAGATGGTCGCCGACCTCTCCCCTGCCACTCTGACCTTTGCCGGAGGCCTTGCGCTCGGCGCCGCCTTCGGCGCCCTGGGCCAGCGCTCGCGCTTCTGCCTGATCGCCGCGGTCTCGAACTACGCCCTGATCCGGGACAGCCGGCAGCTCCAGGCCTGGATCGCGGCTCTCGCGGTGGCGCTGGCCGGGGCGCAGGCGCTGGATGCGTCGGGGCTGGTGGCGCTGGGGGAGTCGGGTTACCGCCGCGGCGGCCTGGACTGGCTGGGCGCCATCCTGGGCGGCCTGCTGTTCGGGGTTGGCGGCGCGCTGGCCGGGGGCTGCGCGGGGCGCACCCTGGTGAACGCCGCGTCCGGGGGGCTGGGGGCGCTGGCGGCCCTGGCGGCATTCGCGGCCTCGGCCTGGGCGGCGCATTTCGGGTTCCTTGAGCCCTGGCGGGGGAAGCTCTCCGCGGCCAGCCAGGTGCCGCTGGCGGATATCTCGGCGGCGGCGTTGCTGGGCGTGCCGGCGCCGGCGCTGGCGGCCGTGGTCGCCCTGACCGGCGCCGTCGCGATCCTGCTGTTACGCCCGCGCCGGGAAATGCTGGCGGTGGGGGCGGCGGTCGGCCTGCTGGTGGCGGCGGGCTGGGCGGTCACCGGCGCGGCGGCCGGGGCGAGCCTGGGGGAACTGCGTCCGGAGTCTCTGACTTATTCGGGGCCGCTGGCGCGGGTGCTGGCGCTGGCCTTCGGGCAGACGCTGGCCGGCGCGGGCTTCGGCACCGCGCTGGTGGCGGGCACGCTGCTGGGGGCGTTGATGGCCGCGCTGGTCTCCGGCGAGTTGCGCTGGACGCGCCCCGCGCCGGGCCGCTGGGGCTGGTATCTTGGGGGCGGAGCGATGATGGGGGTGGGCGCGACGCTGGCGGGGGGATGCAACATCGGCATCGGCCTTACCGGGGCTTCCACGCTGTCGCTGAACGCCTGGCTTGCCCTTGCCGCGATCGTCGCAGGAATCCGGCTGGGACTGGCGTGGCTCGCGAAGTCGTAGCGCGGCCGCCTCGCCTGCAGGATGAACTGCACCGAATCGAAGGGAACCCGGCGATGATCGATCTTTACACCTGGTCCACGCCCAACGGACGCAAGGTTTCCATCCTGCTGGAGGAGACGGGCCTGCCCTACACGGTGCATCCCGTGGACATAACCAAGGGAGAGCAGTTCGCGGGCGATTACGTCGCCATCTGCCCCAACGGCAAGATCCCCGCGATCGTGGATTCCGAGGGGCCCGGCGGCGGGCCGTTCGCGCTGTTCGAGTCCGGCGCCATCCTCATCTACCTGGCCGAGAGGACGGATCGCTTCCTGCCCCGGGAGCCGCGGGCGCGCTACGCGGCGCTGCAGTGGCTCATGTTCCAGATGGGCGGCGTCGGCCCCATGTTCGGCCAGGCCCACCACTTCATGCGCTTCGCAAAGGTCGAGGTGCCCTACGCCGTCGAGCGCTATGGGTCAGAAGTGCGGCGCCTCTACGGCGTCCTGGAGCGCCAGCTCGCGGCGAACGCGTTTCTCGCCGGACCCGAGTACACCATCGCCGACATCGCCACCTGGCCCTGGGTGGCCCGCTTCGAGTTCCACCGCGTGAACCTTGCCGAGTTTCCCAACGTCAAACGCTGGTTCGACGCCGTCGGCGCGCGTCCCGCCGTGCAGCGCGGGATGGCGGTACCGGCGGCGTAGACCGAGAGGACGGTTTCGACACCATGGATCGCAGAACACTCCTCGCCGGATTGGGGGCCGCCGCGGCGCTGCTGCTGGGTCGCGGCGCGCATGCCGCCTGCCGCGCGACGCCTCGGGACATGCTGGGGCCGTTCTACCTGCCGGACCAGCCTGCGCAGGAGGACCTGTGCCGCGCAGGGAAAGGGGATCGGCTCACGGTCACGGGCCGGGTGCTGGGGCTGCCGGACTGCAGGCCCCTGGGCGGCGCGCTGGTGGAGGTGTGGCAGGCGGACGCGAAGGGCGAGTACACGCTGGTGGGCGGGGGCAAGCCCGATCCAGACTGCCTGTTGCGGGCCAGCGTGAAGGCGGATGCCGAGGGCCGCTACCGCTTCCATACCATCCTGCCCGGCGTGTACCCGGGGCGGCCGCGCCACCTCCACTTCCGGGCGAGCCACCCGGATCACCGGGTGCTGGTGACGCAACTCTACTTCCGGGGCGACCCCCAGTCGGAGCGGGTCGGGGACCTGGCCATCGAACTGCGGAAGGGGCCCTCAGGATTCACCGGCACCTTCGACCTGGTGCTGGCCCCCAAATGAAAACCCCCGGGGGAGACCCCGGGGGCTTCGGATTGCTTCAGCCGGTCGCTAAATTAGGCGGCCTTGGCTTTCTTCTGCGCCGCGACGGCCTTGCTGGTGATCGCGGTGACGTTCGCGTCGGTGATGTCAGCCACCTGCTTGGCGGCCTTGGACATGGTGTCGTAGGCCGAGGAAGCCGCGGCAACCGCCGACTTCATCGCCGCAACCGCGGCGTCCGCGCCCACGCCGGTGGGGGCGCTCTTGGCGACCTGCTCCAGGGTGGAGATCACGCCCTTGTTGTACTCGGCGAAGCGCTCTTCGACGACCTGGGCCAGCTCGGACTGGGTCTGGGCGGCGATCTCGTACACGCTGCGGGAGAAGCTCACGAACTTCTCGACGCCGGGGGACACCAGGTCGGACTGGAGGCCGGTCAGGCCCTGCGCGTCCTTGATGCTGGAGATCACCTTGGCGTTCTTGGCCGCATCGGCCACGGCCGCCTTGGCGGCGGCGAGTTGCACTTCCACCAGGCGCTCGGCGCCGTCGAGCCAGATGTTGGCGACGCTGACGGCGGCTTCCACGTTGGACTTGTTCAGGGCGATCAGTTTCTCGGGGGCTGCGTACATGGGTATATCTCCTTAATCGTTTAAATCAATGGTGGTTTTAACTCTTGCGGCAGCCCTTGCTCGGGCAAGTATTGCTGCGCTGCACAATTCACATTCTATGGGGGGACAAATAAATGTCAAGCACTTTTTGTGCGCTGCAATATAATCTGGCCCATTAATTCGTTAACTATAAGAAAAATATCAATAAATATTTGACAAAACTAAGGCAGCAGAACCGCTGCCCCGGTGATCCGGCCGCTGCGCAGCCGATCCATGGCCTCATTCGCCTGATCGAGGGGGAAGGTTTCCACCGTGGTGCGGATCGGAACCCGGGGCGCCAGGGCCAGGAATTCGTCGCCGTCGCGCCGGGTGAGGTTGGCCACCGAACGGATGCAGCGTTCCCCCCACAGGATGTGGTAGGGGAAGGCGGGAATGTCGCTCATGTGGATGCCCGCGCACACCACCGTGCCGCCGGGGCGAAGGCTGCGCAGGGCGGCGGGCACCAGGCTGCCCACCGGCGCATACACGATGGCAGCGTCCAGGGGTTCCGGAGCCGGGCCGGTGGAGTCGCCGCTCCACACGGCGCCCAGTTCCCCAGCGAAGGCGCGGGCGGCGGCGTCGCCCGGGCGCACAAAGGCATAGAGCTCGCGCCCCTCGAACCGCGCCAGCTGGGCCACGATATGGGCGGCGGCCCCAAAGCCATAGAGCCCGATGCGCCGCGCGTCGCCCGCCATGCGCAGCGAGCGGTAGCCGATCAGCCCGGCGCAGAGCAGCGGCGCGGCCTCGGCGTCGGGGTAGCCCTCGGGGAGGGGGAAGCAGTAGCGCTGGTCGGCGAGTGCGTACTCCGCGTAGCCGCCGTCGAGCTGGTAGCCGGTGAAGCGTGCCTGGCCGCAGAGGTTTTCCCGGCCCGAGCGGCAGTAGCCGCATTCGCCGCAGGTCCAACCCAGCCAGGGAATGCCCACCCGCTGTCCGAGGGCGAAGCGCTCCACGCCGGGCCCGACTTCGACCACGCTGCCCACGATCTCGTGGCCGGGAATCAGCGGAAGCAGCGCATCCGGGAGTTCGCCATCGGCGACATGCAGGTCGGTGCGGCACACGCCGCAGGCCCTGACCCGCAACAGCACCTGCCCCGGACCGGGTTCCGGGCGCGGCAGTGTCTCCCGGCGCAACGGCTGGCCCGGCGCATGCAGGCGCATTGCGCGCATGGTCGGCTTGCCCGTCATCGGGCTTCTCCCGGGGCATCAGCCCCGATAAACAATTCCCCGGTGCGAGCCACGATTCAGCG
>DASTHR010000412.1:0-2607 GCA_035718105.1 Burkholderiales bacterium | reverse complement strand
ACCACGCAGCCGATGGCCGGGCCGTGGGACTCGCCGAAGGAAGTGACCGTGAAAAGCCTGCCTAGGGTGCTGCCGGACATGGAGGAATCCGCGTAAAATCAACGCTTGCAGTTTATCATACGGATTCCGCCCCACCGCGGGCTCAGCCATGGCCGAAGACCGGGAAAAATCGCAGCAACCTTCTCCGGACAGCATCAGGGGCCCCGGAGGCCTTACCATGCGCCAGATCTACGAGCAGGTGCAGCGGGCGCAGGCGCGGGACCGGGATGCGGCGAAGGCGCGCAACGCACTTGCCCCGAAGGAGGGCCGCTGGCGGCGCTTCATGCACTACGTCTGGGACCGGAAGAAGGGCTGAGCAGCCCTGAATTTCTCCTTCTTTCGTGGCAAGCCTGTCGAACCATGAGCGCGGATCTGTTGTTAGACCGGCGGATGCCCCGCTGCCCGCTGGCGGCTCAGGGCGAACGGCAACCGTAACCAACCAGGGATCGCCTGACGATGAAGGCAGTGCTCATGACGAACACCGGGGAGCCCGATGTGCTTCAGCTTCGGGAACTCCCCGACCCCGACCTCTATGGCCCATCGGACGTGCTGGTGCGGGTCAGGGCCGCCGGGGTCAACCCGGTGGACACTAAGGTGCGCCGCGCGCACATGTACTACCCGGGCAGCTTTCCTGCCATCCTCGGCTGCGACGGCGCCGGCGTGGTGGAGCGCGTCGGACCGTCCGTGACCCGGTTCAGGCCGGGCGACGAAGTGTTCTATTTCAACAACGGATTGGGTGGCGCGCCGGGCAACTACGCCCAGTACGCGGTGGTTCACGAGGATTTTCTCGCCGCCAAGCCCCGGAACCTGTCCATGGCCGAAGCGGCGGCGCTGCCGCTGGTGTTCATCACCGCCTGGGAGTCCCTGGTGGACCGCGCCGGCCTCAGGCCCGAACACTCGGTGCTGATCCATGCCGGGGCGGGCGGCGTGGGCCACATCGCCATCCAGCTCGCGCATGCCCTGGGCGCCTACGTCGCCACCACGGTGAGCAGCGACGAGAAGGCCGGCTTCGTGCGGTCGCTGGGTGCCGGCCTCGCCATCAACTACCGGGAGTCGAGTTTCGTGGAGGCGGCGCTCGACTGGACCGAGGGCGTCGGCGTGCGGGTGGTGCTGGACACCGTCGGAGGCCGCACATTCTGCCAGTCCTTTGCCGCGGCCCGCATGTACGGCCGGGTGGTGAGCATCCTCTCCTCGACCTGCCACGTGGACGCCATCAATGTCGCCCGCCTGCGCAACCTCACGCTGGGTTATGTGCAGATGACGGCGCCCCTGTATCTCGGACTGCAAGGCGCGCGCAAGCACCAGACCCGGATGCTGGAAGAAGCGCGCAAGCTCGCGGAGGCGGGCAAACTGAAGCCGGTGGTAAGCCGGATCATGCCCCTGGAAGAAGCGGCCGAGGCCCACCGCCTCATCGAGGAGGGCCATGCAGCCGGCAAGGTGGTGCTGGACATCCCCTGACCGAGGACTCGCAACCCATGCGCCAGTATCTCGACCTGATGCGCCATATCCTGGAGCACGGTCATCCAAAGTCTGACCGCACCGGCACCGGCACGCTCTCCATCTTCGGCGCGCAACTGCGCTTCGACCTCGGCGAGGGCTTCCCCCTGGTCACCACCAAGAAGGTGCACCTCAAGTCCATCATCCACGAGCTGCTTTGGTTTCTTAGGGGTGACACCAACGTCGCCTACCTCAGGCAACACGGCGTCAGCATCTGGGATGAATGGGCGGACGCGGACGGCAATCTCGGGCCGGTGTATGGCCGCCAGTGGCGATCCTGGCCCGCCGCCGACGGCCGCCACATCGACCAGATTTCCCGGGTGATGAACGACATCCGCTGCAACCCGGACTCGCGCCGCCTGATCGTGAGCGCCTGGAACGTGGGGGAACTGGAGAACATGGCACTGGCCCCCTGCCATGCCTTCTTCCAGTTCTACGTCGCGGACGGCCGCCTGTCCTGCCAGCTCTACCAGCGCAGCGCCGACTTCTTTCTCGGCGTGCCGTTCAACATCGCCTCCTACGCCCTGCTCACCCTGATGATGGCGCAGTCGTGCGGCCTGCGCCCCGGCGACTTCATTCACACATTCGGAGATGCCCACCTCTACCTAAAACATCTGGATCAGGCGCGGGAGCAGCTCTCGCGCGCGCCGCGCCCCCTGCCGGCGATGCGGCTGAACCCCGCGGTGCGGGACATTTTTGGTTTCAGCTACGAGGACTTCGCCCTTGAAGGTTACGATCCTCACCCCGCCATCAAGGCGCCGGTGGCGGTCTAGGATCGCGAGATTCGGATCGCGGATCGCGCAACAGCCAGCGATGAAATACACTGATCTTGATGTCTGGAAGCAGTCTCTCGATTTCGTGGTTGACGTCTATCGCATTACGCGGCAATTTCCTCCCGAGGAAAAATACGGGCTGGCAAGCCAGATGCAGCGGGCGGCAGTCTCGATTCCTTCGAACATCGCGGAAGGCCACGGCCGCAAGTTCACCGGCGCTTATTTGAATCATCTCTCGATAGCCTCCGGCTCCCTCATGGAACTGGAGACCCAGCTTCGCATCGCACGGCGGCTGGAA
>DASTHR010000411.1:0-14918 GCA_035718105.1 Burkholderiales bacterium | reverse complement strand
CCTCGGGGCGCGCGATCATGAGCTTCAGTTGCGCCAGCGACTGCTCCTCCAGCCCCAGCTGCTCCAGGGGGACGATGCCCTTCTGCCGGTCGAGGATCCGCAGCACGAAGTTCTCGCCGAAGGCTGTGGGGTGGGAGGCGACCCGGAAGTCAATGGGTCGTCCTGAGAGGCGCAGCGAGATGCGCCCGTCCTGGGGGGCGCGGGTCTCGGCGATGTTCATGCCGCTCATCACCTTCATGCGCACCACCATCGCCGGCCAGTAGGTCTTGTGCAGGCTGCGCACCTGGCGCAGCACGCCGTCGATGCGGTAACGGATGCGCAGGAAGGAGTGCTCGGGCTCGAAATGGATGTCCGAGGCGCCGCGCTGCACGGCGTCGGAGAGCAGCGCGTCGATGAGGCGCACCACGGGCTGGCTGAACTCGGTGACCCCGGCCTGCAGGGTCTGGTAGTCCATCTCGCCGGGCTCGATCTCGTGCAGGATGCCGTCGATCGAGAGTTCGAAGCCGTAGTACTGGTCGATGGCGCGCAGGATCTCCGATTCGCTCGCCACCATGGTCACCAGGCGGAACTCGTCGCGCAGCAGGGCCCGCACCTGGTCCAGGGCGATGATATTGTCGGGGTCGGCGATGGCCAGGGTCATGGTGCCGCGGGCGTGGTCGGCGGCGATCGGCAGCAGCACATAGCGGCGCGCGACATCCTTGGGCAGGAGCTTGATGGCCGCCGCGTCAACGACCACGGTGGAGAGATCGACGCTCTCCTGCCCGAGGTTTTCGGACATCACGTCCCTGATGGTCGCCTCGGAAAGGAAGCCGAGGCTCACCATCAGCTTGCCCAGGGGCAGGTGGTTCTTGTTCTGCTCGAGGAGTGCGATGCGAAGCTGGTCCTCGCTGATCACGCCCTTCTCGACCAGGAGCCTTCCCAGGGGTCGTTGCTCGCTTACGGCAGACATGCTCTGAATGGTCCCGGCAGGTGAATGACCCTATTGCGGCAATTCTGGAGGCGCGCTGCCCTCCGCGCAAGCAATGCCGGCCGCGGTTAGCGCTGAGTTTCCAGTTCCTGGAGTCGCCGCTGGACCTGGGCGCGGTCGAATCCCGCCGTTCCCGAACCGGCCAGGGCGAGCGCCTTGCGGTAGTGGTCGGCCGCCAGCCGGCGCTGGCTGATCTGGTCCAGGCTCACCGCAAGATTGAAAGCGTAGTCGGCGTTGGAGGGCTCGAGGCTGTAGGCGCGGAAGTATTCCTGCTGCGCATCGGCCCAGCGCGACTGGCCGGCGTAGAGGTTGCCGAGGGTGAAACGCAGCGCCCCGGATTCCGGCTGCTGGGCCAGGAGCAGCTTGAGCCTGCTTTCGATCTGCGGGGAGTCTCCGGCGGGGCGCAGCGACAGCAGCCCGGCGTTGGCCATCGGATCGCGCGGGTCGAGTTCCAGCACCCGCTGGTAAAGCCGCAGCGCCTCGCCGGTATTGCCTTTCCGCGCCTCGGCGGCGGCCAGGCCGAGCATCGCGTCCCGGCTCGCCGGGTCGTTGCGCAGTGCCCGCGCGTAACTTGCGCCCGCCGATTCCGCGTCCCCCTGGACCAGGGCATGGTAACCGGCGGTCAGGTCGGGATCGACCGCCTGCGCCGTCTCGCTGCGTCGGAACTGAATCGCCGGTCCGGGTTGCTGCGGGGCCGCAGCGGAAGGGGGGCGCCGGGCGGGTTCCGGGCGCGCGGCCCGGCGTTCCGGGGGCGCCTGCGGGTGGGCGCGGGCCACTGGGGCCGGCTCGGTCCCGGGCGGCTCGGGGGCCGAACTGGCCGCGGGCTTTTCGGGTGCAACTGCCGGCGCCGGCGCGGAAACGGTTGCCGGTGCGGCGGGGGAGGGCGGCGGCACGGGCGCGACGGTCCGGGGACCGGTGGCCACCAGGCTGCCCTTGGGCGTCGAAATTTCGTACCAGAGATAGGCGGCGCCGGCCACGACGCCGGACAGCAGAACTGCGCCCACCACGGCGAGGCCGCGCTTTGAAGGCGGGCTCTTGGCGGTGAAAAGCTGGTCCGCGGCGCGCCGTTCCGCGCCCCGGCCGTCGGCGGAGGCGAACTGTTCGGGCGCCGCGTCGCCGTGTGCGAGGCTGCGCTCGGATGCGCGCGGTTCCTGCTCCAGGGACAGCTCCAGGCCGCCTGTGGCGGGGGCGGGCGGCTCGTCCTTTGCCTTTTCGGCCTTTTTCAAGGCCTCCAGCAGCAGGCTCATCAATTGCCTCCGAGGGGACTGGGAGGCAGTGTCTCCGGCGGGTTGCGGAAGTAGCCCGGACCGAGCACCGGCGGCGCGAGGAAGCCTTCGGTGGGCAATTGCGAGCGGAAGCTTGCGTAGTCGCCGTCCAGGCTGGCGTTCTTGACCACCACCGGGCGCAGGAAAATCACCAGCTCGATCTTGCGCGAGGTGTCGTTGCGCCAGGTGAACGCCTCGCCCAGGAAGGGGATGTAGCCGACGTAGGGCACCTTGTCGTCCACGTCGGCGCGCTCGTCCTGCATCAGTCCGCCCATGACCGCGATCTGGCCGCTGTCCACCTTGAGCACCGATTCCATTTCGTTGATCTGGATGATGGGGATCAGGTTGGGGACCGTCAGGTTCGGGGTTGGGTCCGGCGCATCCCCCACCTTTCGGGAGATGGTGGGGCGCACGTTCAGCATCACGGAATCGGATTCGCTGATCTGGGGCGTGACGCTCATGATCAGGCCGATGGGCACCGTGTTGGGGGTTGCGGTGGGATCGGTGGTTACCGCGGGTCCCGTTCCCCCCACCGTCACCGTACCCGGGGTGATGGTGAAGTAGACCTCGTTGCGCACCACCTTGAGGATGGCGGTCTGGTTGTTGAGCACGCTGATCTTGGGGCTGGAGAGGACTCGGGTGGTGCCGAAGGTCTCGAGCAGCTTCACCGCGATGTTGACACTGCCGAAGCTGGTCTGGGGGTCGTCATAAGTGAGGACCCCGAGATTGACGTTGCCGGTGCTGGGCGGAGGATTGAATCCCCCTGTCCCGGGGAGCCTCAGCGAGAAGCCGGCCCCGGTGTTGATGATGCTCCAGTCTATGCCCTGCTGGTAGCGGTCGCTGAGTTCCACCGCGACGATGGTGGCCTCGATCATCACCTGGCGCTTGGCGCTGGCGGCGACCTGGTCGAGGAACTCCTGGACCTTCTCGTGCTGGCGCGCGGTGGCGCGCACGGTGAGCACCCCGGTCTCCGGGTTGGCGATCACCGAGGCGGCTTCGCGAAAGGACACGCGCCGGGCGGCCGGCGCGGAGAGGGTTTCACTCGCCGCCGGCGCCGCCGTTGCCGGCGCAGCCCCCGGGGCGGTGCCGGGGGGAGCCGCGGGACGGGCGGCCGCGCCGTCAGGCGGACCCTCCACGATGATCTTGTCGGTCTCCCGCAGCAGGTCCTTGACGTTCCGCTCCAGGGTTTCCCAGAAATGGTTGCGGGCGTTGTTGGTGACCTTGGTGTTCGAAGTGTTATTCGCGCCGAAGGCGGAGACTACGGTGGTGCCGGTGCCGCTGGTGGAGGTGGAAGATCCGCTGATGGAGGCCGAGATCGCCACGTCGCCGGTGGTGTCCCGGATCATGTTCAGGTAGTCGATCTTGTAATTGCGCAGGTAGGGCGTGTCCGGCATGACCGCGATGGTCTGCCCCTGGATCTCGTAGCGCATGTCCACCTGCTTGGAAATCCGCGACAGGATCTGGGGCAGGCTCTGGTCGATGGCGTTGAGGGTGACGTTGCCGGAGATTCCGGAGTGGATGTCCACATTGAGCCGCGCATCCCGCGCCAGCGCGAACAGGATTTCCTGCACCGGGACGTTCACCACCGAGACGCTGTAAAGCTCGGTCTTGGGTGCGGGGCGGGGCACCGGCACCGGCGGCACCTGCGTGACCGGTGCGGGAATGCTCGCCTGGCCCTGCGGGGACGCCTGAATGTGGCCCTCGGAGGGCTTGAGGGCCTGGGTCCCGCACGCGGTCAGCGCCGGGAGCAGGGCGAGAGCAAGCAAAGGGCGGAATCTCATTATTTTGCCGGGCGTCAAAGCTCAAGGCAGCCTAGCATCTTGGCCCTGAACTTTCAAGGGATTAGCGAAACTACCTGAAGCCGCTTCTGAGGCGCGGCGCTCTACGTGGTGCGCCGCATTTCCCGCAGGGTATAGATCTGCAGGCGGAAGTCCTTGCGGTATTCCTCCGGCAGTTGCGCCAGCGCCGCGGCGGCCTCGTCCCGGGTGGGGAAGCTGCCGTAGAAAACCCGGTAGCGTGTCGCCTTTGCCGCCCGGCCGCTGAGGACATAGATACGGGACAGGTCCACGGACCTTGCCGCGCGTCCCAGGAAGGCCTCGATGCGGTCCGGTCCGGTGTCATGGGTGTAGAAAAAGTGGATGGTGAACCGCCCGCTGTCGGTGGACTCCATCATCTCCCGGGTGGCTGCCAGGCGCTTCTGGAACAGGGGATGGGGCGCGGATTCTTCCCGCGCCTCCGGTATCTGACCCGCTGCCTCCTCCTGATGGCGCTGCGCGACGGTGGCCGGTGCCGCGGCGCCTGTGTGGGGCGCCGCCAGGGTTCCGGCCGATGACGCGTCGGGCGCCGGGGCCGTATTCGGCGCTGAGGGCGTGGGCGTCGGGGGGAGGGCAGCCGACTGCGCCGAGGCGGTTGCCGGGGCAGGGTTCGCGGGGACCGGCGCCTCGGGGGTCGGGGTGGGCGGCAGCGGAGCCGGCGCCGCCGGTTGCGCGGCGGCCGCAGCGGGCGTCGGGGGCGGGGGCGCGGGTTGGACCGGGACCCGCGTCGCCACGAACCATCCGAGGCCCGCGGCCATCACGGCGATCCCCGCCACGCCCGCCGCCCCCAGGGCGTGGCGCAGCGGAAAGCGCTGGCGCGGGACCTCGAACTCGCTGTCCTGGATGGCCTTGCGCACATGCCGAGATTCGACGCCGTGGGTGTTTGCCACGAACGCGGCGAGCAGCGCCTTGTCGGCGAGGATGTTGATGCGGCGCGTCAGGCCCTGGGACGCGCGGGCGATGAGCCGCAGGGCGCCGTGGGCGAACACGTCGGGGCCCTTGTAGCCCGCCGCGCGCATGCGGAACGCAATGTAGTCCTTCACCGCGTCCTGCTCCAGGGGCTGCATGTTGAAGTTGTGGATGACGCGGTCCTTGAGCTGGCGCAGTTCCGGGCGCCGCAGCTTCTCGTCCAGTTCCGGCTGGCCGAAGAGCACGATCTGCAGCAGCTTGTCGCGGCTGGTCTCCAGGTTCGAGAGCAGCCTCACTTCCTCCAGGGTCTGGACCGGCATGGCGTGGGCCTCGTCCACCAGCAGCACCACGCGCCGCCCCGCGCTGAAGCGCTGGATCAGGGCCTCCTGCAGCGCCCGCAGCGCCACCGTGGCCCGCTGCCCGGCGAGGTCCACTCCCAGGTCATCGGCGATGGCGTAAAGGATTTCCTCCCGCGACAGGGTCGGATCCGCGAGGTAGATGGTGTCGACATGCTGCGGCAGGCGCTCCATCAGCACCCGGCACATCATGGTCTTGCCGGTGCCCACTTCGCCCACCACCTTGATGATGCCCTCGCCGCGGGTGATGGCGTAGATCAGGGCCTCAAGGATGGCGGCACGGTTCGCCCCACCGTAGAAAAAATCGGTGACGGGGGTGATGCGGAACGGCGGCTCGCTGAGACCGTAGTGGCTGAGGTACATGCCGGGGGCGGGGCGAGGCGGCCTCAGTCCTGCTTCGGCTCGCGCCCGGCGGCGTCCATGCGGCTGTAGAGGGTGGTGCGGTTCACACCCAGCAGCCGGGCCGCCTGGCTGACGTTGCCCCGGGTGATGCGCAGCGCCGCCTCGATGTAGCTCGCTTCCCAGCGGCCCAGCACCTCGTCGAGGCGGAATTCCCCGGCGCGCTGCAAATGGCGACGCGCGATGTCGAGCAAGGTGTCCGAGTCGCCGGACAGCGCGGCGCCGGTCTCGTCCCGGGGCCCGGTCTCCAGGTCCAGCTCAGCCTCCAGGCGGGCACGGTTCACGCCGGCGCCCGCGTGCTTGGTGGCGAGCCGGATCACGATGTTGCGCAGTTCCCGCACATTGCCGGGAAAGGCGTAACGTTCCCACAGCCCCCGCGCATCGGCGTCGAGCTCGAAGGGGGCGCTCTGTCCCTGGCTGGCGTAGAAGCGGCGGAAATGCTCCAGCAGCAGGAGCTTGTCGGCGCCGAGGTCGCGCAGCGGAGGCACCGCGATGGTGAACACGCTCAGCCGGTGGTAGAGGTCTGCACGGAAGCGCCCGCCGCGGATTTCCTGGCGCAGGTCGCGGTTGGTGGCGGCGATCACCCGCGCGTGGCTCTTGCGGGTCTGGGTCTCGCCCACCCGCTGGAACTCGCCATTCTCCAGCACCCGCAGGAGCTTCGCCTGCAGGTCCACCGGCAACTCGCCGATCTCGTCCAGGAACAGGGTGCCGTCCGCGGCGTCCTCGAAATAGCCGGACTTCGGACCGGCGGAGCCCGTAAACGCCCCCTTCGCGTAGCCGAACAGCGTTGGTTCCACCAGGGTCGGGGAGATGGCGGCGCAGTTGAGCGCGAAATAGGGCGAGGAGGCGCGGCTGCTCAGGCGGTGCAAACAGTTGGCCACCAATTCCTTGCCGCTGCCGGACTCGCCCTCGATCAGCACCGGGAACGGGCTCTTGGCATACTGCATGATCTGCTCGCGCATCTTCTGCACCGGCGGGCTGCGGCCGATGATGCCGAGGTCGGCGTCGAGAGCGGTGCCCGAGTCCTTGCCGATTTCTATGTCCCGCACCTGCAGGGCGCGGGCGAGATGCGCCTTCAGCTTCTGCGGTTCGCAGGGCTTGGGGATGAAATCCACCGCGCCCAGGGCCCGGGCGTGGCGCGCATTGGCCTCGTCGCTCTGGCCGGAGAGCACCAGGATCTTGATGTCCCGGGACTGGGCCAGGAGGTCCGCAATCAGGGTGAAACCCTCGTCGGGTCGGTGCGGGATGGGCGGCAGCCCCAGGTCCACCAGCGCCAGCATCGGGGCCTCGTCGCGCTGGCGCAGCAGGTCCAGGGCGTGGGGACGGGACTCCGCCACCAGCACATCGTAGTCGCGCCCCAGCACCAGGCTGAGGCTGTCGGTGATCAGGGGATCGTCGTCAACAATGAGCAGCGTCGGCCGCTCGCCCGCCTGGGTCGCCTTCCCGGAAGAATCGTTCATCCTCGCCTGGACCGTACTTACTTTGGGTACTCTATTGGGGTGACGCCTACATCCGTGCCGCCGCTGCTGCGTGAACCCCTCGCCGCGAAAGCCAAAATCATAGCACGCGCCGTGGCCGCATCCGCCGGCCGGGAAGCCTTTTCCACGGAGCCTGCCCGGCGTGGCTGAACCGTGCTATTCGGCCGGCGCGACCGGCTGGGACCATGCGCACTGGGTCGGCCCGTTCTACCCGGATGCGCTGCCCGCGGAGTGGCGGCTTTCCTATTACGCCCATTTCTTTGGCTGCGTCCTGGTTCCCGCCGCCATATGGCGCGGGTCCGCTGCCGCCGCCGCGTCCTGGGCCGCGGACACCCCGGCGGGTTTCCGTTTCCTGCTGCAGGGCGGCGAGGGCGCATCGGAGGTTGCGGCGGCGCTCGGGGAGCGCTGCGCCGGGATCCTGGGGGCCGGCGGCGCGCCCGAAGGCGCGCCGGGTACCCGGGTGATCTGGATCGACGCCTTCCCGGACCTGCGGGCGCTCGCGGGGCAAGTGCGGCAACCCGGTGCCGGCGCGGTCCTGCTCATTGAGCGCCGCGGGGACTTCGGGCGCCTTGCCCGGGCCGCCACCCTGCTCGCGGTCATGGGACTCGCCGCGGACCCGGGTCTGGTTTAAAATCAGTGCCTTTTTCGCGCCTTCCTTTCCGTGCCTGACGACATCCTCGTCGAATTCAAGGACGTAGATTTCACTTACGACCGGCGTCCGGTGCTGCGGGGGATCAACATGAAGATCCCCAGGGGGCGCGTCGTCGCGATCATGGGCATCAGCGGGTCCGGAAAGACCACCATGCTGAGACTGATCGGCGGGCAGCTCAAGGCCAGCCGGGGTACGCTCACGGTGGACGGGCAGGTGGTGGCGGACCTCGGCAGCGAGCAGCTGTACCGGCTGCGGCGCAAGATGGGCATGCTGTTCCAGTTCGGCGCCCTGTTCACCGACCTGACGGTATTCGACAACGTTGCGTTCCAGATGAGGGAGCACACCGATCTGCCGGAGCCGGTGATCCGGGACCTGGTGTTCCTGAAGCTCAATGCGGTGGGCCTGCGGGGCGCCCACGACCTGATGCCCTCCGAGCTTTCCGGGGGGATGGCGCGCCGGGTGGCGCTGGCCCGGGCAATTGCGCTCGATCCCATGCTGATCATGTATGACGAGCCTTTCGCCGGGCTGGACCCGATTTCCCTGGGCGTCGCCGGAACCCTGCTGCGCCGCCTCAACGACGCCCTGGGGGCCACCTCCATCATCGTCACCCACGACGTGCAGGAGTCGCTGAAGATGGTGGATTACATCTATTACCTTTCGGAGGGTGTGATCGTCGCGCAGGGCACGCCCGACGAGTTGCGCGCCTCCGGGCAGCCCCTGGTGCACCAGTTCATATGGGGCGAGGAGGACGGGCCGGTGCCCTTCCACTACCCGGCGCCCGGCTATCCCGCCGATCTTGGCCTGGAGGCGGCCCGTGTATAGAAAGGCGGGCGTGGGCCTGCGCGGCATCGGGGCGGCGGTCATCAACGGAATCTGGCGACTGGGTTACGCGTCGCGTTTCTTCCTGCTGACGCTGTTGCGTTCCGGCACCACCTTCCGGCGCTTCGGCCTCGCCATCCGCGAGATCTACTTCAGCGGCGTGCTGTCCCTGATCATCATCATCGTGTCCGGCCTTTTCGTCGGCATGGTGCTGGGCTTCCAGGGCTTTCACACCCTGCAGCGCTACGGCTCGGAGGAGGCGCTGGGGGTGATGGTGGCGCTTTCGCTGGTGCGGGAACTCGGGCCGGTGGTCGCGGGCCTGCTGTTCGCGAGCCGGGCCGGCTCGGCCATGACCGCCGAAATCGGGCTGATGAAGGCCACCGAGCAGATCTCGGCCCTGGAGATGATGGCGGTGGACCCCATCGCCCGGGTGATCGCCCCCCGCTTCTGGGCGGGGGTGGTCTCCATGCCGCTGCTCGCCGCCATGTTCAGCGCCATGGGCGTGTTCGGCGGCTACCTGGTGGGGGTGGTGCTGATCGGGGTGGACGAGGGCGCCTTCTGGTCGCAGATGCAGAGCGCGGTGGATTTCCGGGAGGACATCCTGAACGGCGTGATCAAGAGCGTGGTGTTCGGAATCGCCGTCACCTGGATCGCGCTGTTCGAGGGCTACGACGCGCCGCCCACGGCGGAAGGTGTCTCCGGGGCCACCACGCGCACCGTGGTCACGTCGTCGCTGGTGATCCTGGCGCTGGATTTCGTGCTGACCGCGTTCATGTTCCGCGGCAATTAGAGGGGTAACAAACAGATGGATCGCATGACGCTGGACCTTTGGGTGGGCATATTCGTGGCCGCCGGCTGCGCGGCGCTGATCGTGCTGGCGCTCAAGGTGGGCAACCTCGGCGGCAGCTTCGGCGGCGGTGAAACCTACATCCTGAAGGCAAGCTTCGAGAACATCGGCGGGCTCAAGGTGAGGGCGCCGGTGAAGAGCGCCGGCGTGGTGGTTGGGCGGGTCACTGACATCAGGTTCGACACCAAGACCTACCAGGCGGTGGTGGACATGAGCATCGACAGCAAATACCGTTTCCCCAGGGACACCTTCGCCAAGGTGCTGACCTCGGGCCTGCTGGGGGAGCAGTACATCGGGCTCTCCGCGGGCGGCGAGGAGGCCATGCTCAACAACGGCGACCGCATCATGAAGGCGGAGTCGGCCGTGGTGCTGGAGAACCTGATCGGGCAGTTTCTTTACGACAAGGCGGCCGGCGACGGCGGCGACAAGAAGTAGACGCCGGCGCCGCGCCGCGCGTTATTGCATTCTGGAACTGCCGGACGACCCGACCCTTCCGCGGGATCTTCCGGCGTTTTCCCAACCCAAGATACAGGGCCATTGCGATGAAGAGGATCTTTCAGTCTTTGCTGGTGCTGGCGGCGTGGCTGCCGGCGTTCGCGGCGGTCTCCGCCGAACTTGCCCCGGACGAGCTGGTGCGAACCACCTCCAGGGAGGTGATCGAGATCCTGAAGTCCGACAAGGAGGCGCGCAGCGGCAAGAAGCTGCTGGACCTGGTGGACGCCAAGGTTCTGCCGCACTTCGATTTCACCCGCATGACGCGGCTGGCGGTGGGCAAGAACTGGCGCAGCGCCACCCCGGAGCAGCAGCAGAGCCTGGTGCGGGAATTCCGCACCCTGCTGGTGCGCACCTATTCCTCGGCGCTGGCGACCTACAAGGACCAGGTGATCGACGTCCGGCCGGTCAAGTTGAACGCCGGCGACACCGAGGTGACGGTGCGTACCCAGGTGCAGCAGTCCGGGGGGCAGCCGGTGCAGATTGACTATGCCATGGAGAAGAAGTCCGACGGCTGGAAGGTGTTCGACGTCACCGTCGCGGGGGTGAGCCTGGTCACCAACTATCGCAGCACCTTCGACAGGCAGATCGCGGAGGGCGGCATCGACGGCCTGATCAAGAGCCTCGCGGACAAGAACAGGTCCCTGGAGGAAGGGGCGCCCGGAAAGCGGGCGAGCTAGGGGCGGGCGCCGTGGTTTCGAGGGACGGCGACATCATCCGCGTCAGCGGACCGGTCACCATAGACAACGTGACCGCGGTCATCGAGGCGGGACGCCAGGCCATTTCCGGGTCCGATCCCGTGGTGGACCTGTCGGGACTCGAGAACGTGGACTCCGCGGCCATCAGCATGATGCTGGAGTGGATGCGCGACGCCGCCCGCGGCGGCCGGCGCGTGCGCTTCGCCAATCTGCCGGAGAACCTGCGGACGCTGGCAAAGGTTTACGGCGTCCTCGACGTCCTTCCCCTGGCCGGCTGATTTCTCCAGGTTGCCCGCCGCGTGACCCCCGCCATCGAGGTGTGCCAGGTGCACAAGCGCTTCCCGCGGGTGCATGCCCTGGCGGGGGTGGACCTGGAGATCGCTCCGGGCGAGTTCTTCGGTCTGCTGGGACCCAACGGCGCCGGCAAGACCACCCTGATCAACTGTCTGGCGGGCCTCGCCCGGGCCGACAGCGGCATCCTCAGGGTGATGGGACGCGACGTGCGCACCGAGTACCGGGAGGCGCGCCGCAGCCTGGGGGTGGTGCCCCAGGAGCTCGTATTCGACCCCTTTTTCTCCGTGCGCGAGTGCCTGCGCATCCAGTCCGGCTACTTCGGACTCAAGCGCAACGACGGCTGGATCGACGAGGTCATGCATCACCTGGACCTCACCTCCAGGGCCGGCTCCAACATGAGGACCCTGTCCGGCGGCATGAAACGCCGGGTGCTGGTGGCGCTGGCGCTGGTGCACAAGCCGCCGGTGATCGTGCTGGACGAGCCCACGGCAGGGGTGGACGTGGAGCTGCGCCAGGCGCTGTGGGACTTCGTGCGCAAGCTGAACCGCGACGGCCACACCATCGTGCTCACCACCCATTACCTGGAAGAGGCGGAGATGCTTTGCGGTCGCGTCGCCATGCTCAAGCAGGGCCGCGTCGTGGCACTGGACAGCACCCGCAACCTCCTTAACAGCGTCTCCGGGCGCCAGGCCCGGGTGCGTCTCCTTCCCGACCGGCTTCCCGAGGAACTGGAGCCGATGCAGGTGGCGCGGGAAAACGGCATCCGGGTGCTGGCGCTCGCGGACTACCCGGAGCTGGAGAACGTTCTGTGCGCGCTGCGGGCGGGCGGAGTGCGGATCCAGGAACTGGAGCTGGTGCAGCCCGACCTGGAGCAGGTGTTCGTGCAGGTGATGCGGAGGTCGTGAACGAGTGAACGGGCGAAGGCTCAATGACTGAAGGGCTGCGGACCCCTTCCCGCTCCCGGGCCGGGGCGCGGCCGGGATGGGGACGTTCACCCATTCACGCCCGCGCGCCTTCACGTTCGAACCGGCGATGACCGGCTTCAGCACACTGCTCTACAAGGAACTGCTGCGCTTCTGGAAGGTGAGCGTGCAGACGGTGCTCGCCCCGCTCCTGACCTCGCTGCTGTACCTGCTGATCTTCTCCCATGTGCTGGAGGAGCATGTCCAGGTGTACCCCGGAGTGAGTTACACCGCCTTCCTGATTCCCGGCCTGGCGATGATGTCGGTGCTGCAGAACGCCTTCGCCAACAGCTCATCCAGCCTGATCCAGTCCAAGATCACCGGCAACATCGTTTTCGTGCTGCTGCCGCCCCTGTCCTACGCCGAGATGTTCTGGGCCTATACCCTGGCGGCCGCGGTGCGGGGCCTGGTGGTGGGTGCGGCGCTGCTGGCCGCCTCCTTCTGGATGGTAGACCTCGTGGTGAAACACCCGCTGTGGGTCCTGGCGTTTGCGCTGCTGGGCAGCGCCATACTGGGCGCGATGGGGGTGATCGCCGGCATCTGGGCCGAAAAGTTCGACCACATGGCGGCGTTCCAGAACTTCATCATCATGCCCCTGACCTTCCTTTCCGGGGTGTTCTACTCGATCCATTCGCTGCCCCCGTTCTGGCAGGCCCTGTCCCACGTGAACCCCTTCTTCTACATGATCGACGGCTTCCGCTACGGGTTTTTCGGCGTCTCCGACGTGCCGCCCCAACTCAGCCTGGCGATTGTCGGCGGCTGCTTCGTGGCTTTATCATTGCTCACCCTGCAGCTGCTCAGGAGCGGCTACAAGCTGCGCCAGTAGGACAAACTCCGATGGTATTTCCGATCGACATCAAGACCTACATCCAGAACGCCCTGCCCTGCGAGCACGTCGAGGTGGAGGGCGACGGGCGCCATTTCGAAGCCATGATCGTCAGCGCGGAATTCCGGGGCAAGACCATGGTGCAGCAGCACCAGCTGGTTTACCGGGCCCTGGGCGAGCGAATGCGCGAGGAGATTCACGCCCTTTCCATGAAGACTTACACCCCGGAGCAGTGGGCCGAGCTCGGGCGCTGAGCCCGGGGCCGGACGGAACCGTCCCATGCAGAAACTGGTAATCCAGGGCGGGCGCCGCCTCGCCGGGGAGGTGCGCATCTCCGGCGCCAAGAACGCGGCGCTGCCGATCCTGTGCGCCGCCCTGCTCACCCCGGAAACCCTGCGCCTGGAGAACGTCCCGCACCTGCGGGACGTCACCACCATGCTCACCCTGCTGGGGCAGATGGGCGTCGGGGTCACGGTGGACGAGGGCAGGGCGGTGGAATTGAGCGCCGGTGGCGTCGGCAACCTGGTGGCGCCCTACGACCTGGTGAAAACCAAGCGCGCCTCCATCCTGGTGCTGGGTCCGATGCTGGCGCGCTTCGGCGAGGCCCGGGTGTCGCTGCCCGGGGGTTGCGCCATCGGCCTGCGCCCGGTGGACCAGCACATCAAGGGATTGCAGGCCATGGGGGCGGAGGTGGCCATCGAGAAGGGCTACATCCACGCCCGCTCCGGACGCCTGCGGGGGGGCCGCATCGTGATGGACATGGTCACGGTCACCGGGACCGAGAACCTGATGATGGCGGCGGCCCTGGCCGAGGGCACCACGGTGCTGGAGAACGCCGCCCGCGAGCCGGAAGTGGTGGACCTGGCCAACTGCCTGGCCGCCATGGGCGCTCGCATCACCGGCGCCGGTAGCGACACCATCGTGGTGCAGGGAGTGGAACGGCTGGGCGGCGCGGCCTACCGCGTGATGCCCGACCGCATCGAAACCGGGACCTTCCTGGTGGCCGCCGCGGCCACCCGCGGCGAGGTGCTGCTCAAGGACACCCGCGCCGACATCCTGGACTCGGTGCTGGAGAAGCTCAAGGAGTCCGGGGCGAAGGTCGACAACGGACCCGACTGGATCAGCCTCTCCATGTCCGGCAGGCCGCGCTCGGTGGGCGTGCGCACCGCCCCCTATCCGGCTTTCCCCACCGACATGCAGGCCCAGTTCATGGTCCTGGACAGCGTGGCCGAGGGTTCGGCCATGATCACCGAGACCATTTTCGAGAACCGTTTCATGCATGTGCAGGAGCTGCGGCGCATGGGGGCGGATATCGAGGTGGAGGGCAACTCCGCCATGGTGCGGGGCGTGCGGCGCCTGGATGGTGCCAGCGTCATGGCCACGGACCTGCGGGCCTCGGCCAGCCTGGTGGTGGCCGGGCTGGTGGCCGAGGGCGAGACCCTGGTGGACCGCATCTACCATCTCGACCGTGGCTACGAGGCCATCGAGGAAAAGCTGGCGAAGCTCGGCGCCGCCATCCGGCGCCAGCGTTAGTAGGCGCCGCCGTGTCCGAGCCCGGGCTGACGCGCATCCGGTCGCTGCTGGCCGAGGGTCAGCACCGGGAAGCCGCGGACCTGGCCGAGGCCGCGCTTGCGGAACGCCCTTCCGACATCGACCTGCTGTTCGCCGCCGCCCAGGCCCGCTTCTTCCTCGGCCAGGAGCAGGAGGCGATGGCCTGCTTCCGGCGAATCCTGGACATCAATCCCGCGCTCGCCGGCGTCCACTGCAACCTGTCGGCGATCCATTTCCGGCGCGGCGAGCACGGCGAGGCGAGAAGCCATGCCGAGGCCGCGCTCGCCATCGCGCCGGGCATGCCGGAGGCGCTATACCACCTCGGGCGCAGCCTGCTGGCGGCGGACGATACGAAGGGCGCGATCGGCCGGCTGGAGGGGGCGCTGAAGCAGCGCCCCGCATTCCCCGAGGCCGTGCTGGCGCTGGGGGAGGCCTGCGAGGCAGCGGGTGGGACCGCCAACGCCAGATCATGCTACGAGCGGGCGTTGGCCTTGCGCCCGGACTGGGTGCCGGCCCTGGTGCAGGTGGCGCGCATCGCCGATCTGGAAGACCGCCTGGACACGGCCCGGGACCTGCTGGAGCGGGCCCT